>NZ_JBFTLX010000110.1:0-40006 GCF_056396665.1 Cupriavidus sp. 05T313
AAGAACCGGTGCGGGGACAGCGGGCGTTGGCACTGCGGCAGCGACTGGCGTTGCGGCCAGCTCCATCATGGGCGCGCCGCAAGAACCGCAGAACTTTGCTGTGGGGCTGGACTCATGGCCGCATTGCGGGCAGATCTGCGCAAGCCTTTGCCCGCACTCCTCGCAGAATTTTCCTCCCGCGGGGTTCTCGAACCCGCATTTTGTGCAGCGCATATCGCCCTCTGACAGCCTTCGCCTGCCACGAACTCATTAGAAGCGTAATGACCGCCCGTCGCAAGATATAGGTTATCGAAAATGCCACTCACCATACGGCTTATCGTATTCAGCTGATCGTTGCTCACATGGACTTTGGGCCGCGATTCGGCTTACCCAGCCCGTGTTGGATAGCGCGCATCACAGTTCAAACCGGCTTTGTATTCGATGAAGTGCTGGCTGCCCCACAGAATCCGTCCTCGCGGCGCGGGGCCGGGGGCCACGGCCCCGCGCCGACGATCGCGTATCCAAGTCCTCAACCCGGCTCTTTCGGTGTGTCGCTTACCCGACTCAAATGCGCACCGGTACGGTGCTGAACCGGGAGACACCCTGGGCCGCAGCCATTTCGGTCGCCAGTGCTCCGGGCGATGCGGCTCGTATGGCAGCCGGCATGCAATCCCTTGGCCGGTCGACGCGAAACGCGCCGCACCTTGCGCACGGCGGGGCGCTGCGACCGCCCCCCCTGTCGCACTCCCTAGGTGTTAACGAGCTATTTGTCATTATGACAAATATACTATTATCACGTCTATGCACGACGTCGATTGCCCCCGCATTCCGACGTCGCAAGCGCCGTGGCGCCTCCTTGGCAGCACCTGCATGCATGGTGCTGATCCAAAATAATCTCAAACGGACCGCTCAGCGGTTGGAGACCTCATGCCCAAATCGACTGTCATGCTCCGCCAGCCGGAGTCTCACCCGGAGAGCCGGCTGCCACCTGGCGTGCAACGGCTCACTCGCCCAAAGCCGCTCGGTAGAGCAGTGGAACTGGCGTTCCTTCGCTGGGAAAAGAAAGACCTGCCGGCGACTGAACGCTTCTGGCGCGATTTCGGCATGCATCTGGTCAGCGTTTCGCCTGACCGGATCACGGCCCGTGGCGTCGGGACGGCCCCTTGCATTGCGGTGGCCGAACGTTCGGCGGCGAGCCGCTTCGTTGGGCCCGCCTTTCGTATGTCGGACGATACCGACTTGAATCGGTACATCGATCGCATTGGCGCCACGTGGTTGTCCGAACAGCAGATTCCCGGAGGCGGGCGCGGTGTCGAGCTATTCGATCCTTCCGGGCGCAGCGTCTGGCTCGTGCAAGGCCAGCAGCGTGTCGAAGCTCTGCCCATGCGCCCGCCCATGACATTGACCAACACGGGGCAACATGCGCCGCGAGTCAACCGCACTGTTCGCACCCCGATTGAGCCGGCCAGTATTGTCCGGCTGGGTCATGTTGTCTTTCAAACCGTGGACTTTGCCGCCATGGCGGCGTGGTACATGACCGTACTTGGTGTCATTCCGACCGATGTGCAGTACCTCGCGGATGGCAGCCCCAACCTGGCCTTCTGCCGGCTCGACCTTGGCCAGGCGCCAGCTGACCACCACACCCTCGTACTGGTGGGTGGCATCGAAGAGAAATACGAGCACAGCGCGTACGAAGTCATCGATCTCGATGCGCTCGGGCAAGGTCAACAGGTGCTGCGTGCGCAAGGCCATTCGCACATGTGGGGCATCGGGCGGCACTTGCTGGGAAGCCAGCTGTTCGACTACTGGCGCGACCCGGACGGCTTCGAGCTGGAGCACTACACCGATGGCGACCTGTTCACCGCGGATTTCGAAACCGCTTACTCGCCGCTTGATTTCGGCGGCATCTGGGCTTGGGGTGCCGACGCACCAGCCTCCATGAAGCCAAGAAAGACTTTGCGCAATGTGCTGAAGGTGCTGAGGCTGGTACAGCGAAAGGCAATTGCGCCGGCGCGGCTCAAGCTGATCGAAACAGCGCTGGGTGCACCCGCCAGGCCCTGGCTTTAGAACTAAGCAATTCCCTAGGAAGTGTCATGTCTCGTACCGTAATTCGCTACATCCATACGGATGGCCCGCAATGGGGCATTCTCTTTGGCGCACGCATCGCGCCGTTGCAGGTCAACGCCGCGACCACAGGCGAGTTGCTTGCCAAACACTGGCAAAGCATCTGGCAAGTGCCGGCGGCACAGGCAACGATTCCGCGCGAGGCCGTCGAGCTTCTGGCTCCCGTCACGCAGAACCAGCAATTCCTCTGCCAGGGGGTCAACTACCGCAGCCACGTCATGGAATCCGGCCTGCGTGTCGAGAATTTTCCCTTCAACACCATCTTCACGAAGGCATCCTCATGCATCACGGCCGCGGATGCTCCGGTTGCCTCCCCAGCCCACGTCAAGCTGCTCGACTACGAGATCGAGCTCGGGCTGGTGCTGCGGCGGGATTTGCAACCTGGCGTGAAGGTCAGCCCTGACGCTCTCGGTGATTGGCTTGCCGGCGTGACCATCGTCAATGACCTGTCGGCGCGTGACGTGCAATTGCCGCAGGGTCAGTTCTACAAGGGCAAGAGCTATCGCGGCTTCGGACCTGTTGGCCCTGGGCTCATATTGCTGACACCGGAAGAGTGGCAACGTTGGCCGGAATTGCGGATGCGCCTGGATGTCAACGGACAGCCCCGGCAGGATGCCTACTGCGCCGATATGATCCACGCGCCGGCTTCAACCTTGACGGAACTGGCATCCATGCACGACGTTCACACCGGCGACCTGATCGCCACCGGTACGCCTGCCGGTTGCGCGGCCCGCGCGCCGGGCAAGCTCGCCATGTTCATGGCGAAACATTTTCTCAGCGACGCCGGAAAATGGCGCATGTTTGTGCGCCGCGGCATGACCAATCCCGCCTACCTTCGGCCCGGCGATAGCATCCGGGCCTCGATTCGCACGGATGACGGCACCATCGACCTGGGTGAGCAGACCACCGTTATCGCCACGGCATGACGACCACGCAGGTTGCGACGAAATACGTGGCATCCCATCGCAGCATTTGGAATGAGAGTGAAGTCTTATGAGTAGCCTTGCAATCAACGCCATGCCAGAGGTCGTCAGGCGACTGGAGGACGTGGAACAGATCGAACGGACGCCCTGGCGGGACGCGATCCGCGCCACAAACACTTACGATGTACTACGGACCGCTTGCGAGCGCTGGCCGGAACGCGTGGCCCTGCGGCTGCTGCTGGACGGCAGCGCTTCCGCGCCGACGCGCGATGTCCGTTATGCCGAATTGCTCGAGGGCATCCATCGCACCGCCAATACGCTCCACCGCCTGGGTGTCACTCCGGGGGTGCCAGTCGCCATCCTGTTACCGAACCTGATCGAGGGCCACCTGGCGCTATGGGGCGCGGAAGCTACCGGCATTGCCAGCCCCATCAACCCGATGCTGGAATCCAGCTTCATTGCCCGTATCTGCGAAGAGACGGGGGCCAGGGTGGTCATCGCCCTGGGGCCCACGACGGACGGGAATATCTGGGAAAAGGCCGTRGAAGTCGCGGACCGGCTGCCTCGGGTCCATACGATCCTGCAGGTTGACCCGATGGCCGCGCTGGGGGGGCGTATCTGCTCCGGCGGCCACACCCCGCGCGGCAAGATGCCGGCCCGTACCGGCGTGCAAGTGCTCGACTTCCATGACGCGCTGGCCGAATCGGACAGTACGCGGCTGATCAGCGGGCGGCGATTCACGCCCACCGAGCCGTGTGCCTATTTTCATACGGGCGGGACCACCGGGTATCCCAAGGTGGCCGTGCACAGTCACCTGAACGAAGCTGTGATGGCATGGGTCCTTCAACGGATCGATGACCGGCGCAACGTGATGCTGGCTGGATTGCCCCTTTTCCACGTCAATGGAGCCATGGTGACCGGACTCGGCGCACTTCACAGTGGTTCGGAAATCGTCATGCTGACAGCGGGCGGGTACCGGACGCCCGGCCTGCTGGACGCCTTCTGGGAAATTGCCAACCGGTTCGGGACCACCACGTTTTCCGCCGTACCAACCATCCTGGCGGCCCTGCTTTCCAGACCTTTGCCTGCGGACGGGGTCCCGACCTTGCGCCACGTTCTCTGCGGTGCCGCGCCGCTGCCCAGTCAGGTCGCACACGAGTTTGAAAAGCTCACCGGCGTTCGCATTCACGAGGGATATGGCCTGACGGAAGGTAGTTGCGTATCGACCGTCAACCCGCCACAAGCCGCGCCCAAGGCCGGTACGGTTGGCATCCGCATTCCGTATCAGGAATTGAAGCTGTTCAAGCTATGCGCAGACGGCAGGCCCGCCGAACTTGCCGAAGCCGGTACGACCGGCGTGATCGGCATACGCGGCCCCAATGTGTTTCCCGGTTACCTAAGGGAAGGCGACAACCGCGGCATCTGGATCGAGGGCGGATGGTTCAACACGGGTGACCTGGGCCGCCTTGACGCGGACGGAGCTCTCACGCTGTGCGGCCGCGCGAAAGACCTGATTATCCGTGGCGGCCATAACATTGATCCGTCGATGATCGAGGATGCGATCGCCGCACACCCCGCGGTCGCCATGGTCGCCGCGGTCGGGCAGCCGGACATCCATGCGGGCGAATTGCCGGTGGCCTTCGCGATACTCAAGCCAGGCGGACAGGCTTGCAGCGAGGCGTTGATGGAATACGCGCGGGAGAGGATTCCTGAACGTGCGGCGGTGCCGGTACGCATCGAAATCATGCCTACACTGCCCCTTACCGCCGTCGGCAAGGTCTCCAAGCCAGACCTGCGGCTGCTCACTATCGAGCACGTCATCCAGGCGGCGCTTGCCGAGGATGGCATGTCCGACACCCGCGTCAAGGCCCGCCTCTGCCCCGAGCGCGGCGCCATAGCCGATATCTCCGGTCCGGTCGCGTCACGTGAGGCGGCGGTAGCACTGGTAGCCCGCTATCCCGTGATTCCCGCATGGCAGGAGCAATGATGACGGACACCACGAAGACCCCGCAGGGGAACATGCTTGATACGGATGTCCTGCTTGTAGGACTGGGGCCGGTGGGGGCAGCGCTGGCCAACCTGCTTGGCCGCTACGGGATCCGCGTCCTGGCCATCGACCGCGCCACGGAAATCTTTGCCAAACCGCGCGCGATCGCGCTGGACAACGAGGCCCTGCGCATTCTGCAACTCGTGGGCGTAGCGGAGGGCGAATTCGCCACGGTGGCGATTCCGAAGGTGCAATACCGCTCGCCACTGTTCGGCCGCTTTGCGCGCATCAATAGCGCGAGAATTGTCGACGGCCATCCGACGCTCGTCACGTTCTACCAGCCAGAGCTGGAGGCCGTGCTGCGCAAGAAGCTGTCAGCGTACCGCACCGTGGACGTTCGCCTTGGGACTGAACTCCAGTCCTTCGTCGATGATGGTCATTGTGTGCGTGCCGTCGTGAAATCAGCTGGCGGCCCCGACCTGCAGGTCAGGGCGAAGTACATGGTGGGCATCGATGGCGCAGGTTCACTGGTCCGGCGTGAGCTGGGGCTTGATTTCGAGGGCCGCACATTCCAGCAGGACTGGCTGATTGTCRACGCGCTTGGCGTGCCGAATCCCATTGACCATTGCGAGTTCGTCTGCGACCCCGCGCGGCCAACGCCGCATATGGTCGCCCCAGGAGGCCGCCAGCGCTGGGAATTCATGTTGAAGCCGGGCGAAAGCGCTGCGGAAATGGAGCGGCCTGAATCGGTGCGCAATCTGCTCGCGCCGTGGTGCGATGTAGACAAGATCCAGATAGAACGCACCGCCGTGTATCGATTTCACGCACGTGAAGCCAAATCGTTCTCAAAAGGCCGATGTTTCCTGGCCGGTGATGCCGCTCACATTACCCCCCCTTTTGCCGGGCAAGGATTGGTGGCCGGCCTGCGAGACGTGGCAAATCTTGGGTGGAAGCTGGCGTGGGTGCTACGCGGCCAGGCGAGCGAGCAGATTCTCGACAGCTATGATCAGGAACGCCGGCCTCACGCAAGAAAGATCATCAACCTGGCGCGCTTTCTTGGAGCACTTGTCATGCCACGCAACCGAGCTGCGGCACTCGCTATACACGGGTGCATGAGCGCGATAAGGTTGTTGCCGCGCGGCCGTGCCCTGTTCGAAGACCTGAAAGTGAAGCCGGCAAACACTTTCGACAAAGGCCTGTTTGTGCGCGTGCGCGGCACCGAGAAGCTGCGTGCCGGTTCGAGCTTTCCACAGGGGTGGGTCCGACCGGCAGAAAGCGGAATCCCGACACTTAGCGACGATTGCCTGGGGCTTGAGTGTGCAGTCATCGGATTTGGCTTTGACCCCGCGACGCGTCTCTCGTCTGAGCTCATGGTCCGCTGGTCCCTCGCCGGTGGCAAGGTGTGGCAATGGTGCCAGCGTGCCCAAGCGCAGCATCTCGCGCCCAAAGGCCGGCGTCTTGAAGCACTGGACGAGGTCGTGTTGCCCCGCGTGGCCCCGCTCGACTGGATGGTGGTGGTCCGCCCTGACCGATGCGTGCTCGCCGAAGGCCCGGCCTCTCAAGCCGAGCACATCCTCCAGCGCGCCCTTTATTTGATCGATCCGCCGCAGGTACGCCTCGACATACGCCTCCCCAAGGCCGCCTGAAGGCACCAGTCGCCCCGCAGACAGTATAAGAACCTTCCGGTGCCAGTTCGTGGCCTCGGCGGGCGGGGCTTTTTTTGCACCACCTGAATAACAAGGAGGAGACCCTTGTGTTGCAGACTTCTGTTTATTGTCTTTCTATCTCGGCGATAATTTGCCTTGCAAGCATGACCGCGCATGCCGGAGAAGACTTTCAGGTGCGGTACAACATAGCAGGCAGCATCGGAGGGGAAATGTTTACACCCCCAGATGCCGCCGGGCTCGCAGTTGGCGTCGCAGCAACTTATATCGACATCAGGAAGGTGACCGGCAACGACGGCAACACACTGACGAAGCCGATCCCCGGTGGCGCCATTCCACTTCCGTCCCCGACACCCGTGAGCGCGTATCCCACTTATGGCGCGAATACCGCCCAGATCCCCGCCTCAGGCACTTTCAAGCTGTTCAACCTCGGCGTTGGCTACATTACCGACGCGGACTATGGCGGCGGTCGCTTCGCGTTCGGCGGCGTTCTGCCGTATGGCGTCAAATCCCAATCGGTCAGGGCTACTGCCGCAACGCCAGCCGTGCAGGCGAACCCTGCAGTCCCCGCGGCCGCACAGCGGGCCATCGCGAGCCAGTTCGGGGCGACATATCAGTCAACCCTTGCCGGCGAAGCAGCCAGTTCCAGTGGCGACGTATCGGGCATCGGCGACCTGGAGTTGCAAGGCGGCTGGCTCTATACGACCGAACAGCTGCGCGTATTGCTGGGCGCATCCCTCGTCATTCCGACAGGGCGCTACAACGCATCGCCTGCACCCGACATAGGCACTGGTAATTTCTATACGCTGCGGCCGTCGGTGCAAATGGCCTACCTGCCAACGCCCGACATCGCCTTCGCGGCAAAGGTGACCCTGGGCCTGAATACGAAGAATCGGGACAATGACCTCCGCAGCGGAAACTGGATCGGACTGGAAGGCGCGGCAGCATACAAGACCGGGATTGGTGTATTCGGACTGCACACCGTCTTCGTTCAACAGTACCAGGACGACTCGAACAATCCCTGGGGCCCGAGCCGATACCGATCGCTCAATGCCGGTGCGTTCTATACCGCGATGGTGCCTGGCATTGACGCGGCGCTGACGTTGCAATACATGGCAACAACCACTTCGCGCAACGCAAAGGTCGGCAGCTTTAGCCAGATCCGCTTGATCAAGCTGTTTTGACGACGATGACTAAGAGACCTTTCAAGTGCGACACGTTTCGCACTTGAAAGGTCTCTGAAAAGCTGTGATCGTGTCTTGCCGTTTCCTTAGGCCTGACAACTCGGTTCCACTTAGGTCGGAAGCAGATCGTCAATCTGTTGCTGTGCCTGCTCGATAGCGACTTGCCGTTGTTCGGCACCTGCAGACACACCGTTAGCAGCGACCACTTCAAGCTGGGACACGCCCACGAACGAGAATACGCTCCGGAGATAGGCTTCCGCGTGCTCAAGTGCCGCGTTGCGCGAACCGGGGCCATAGTACCCGCCGCGTGCAACGGCCAGGATGATGCGCTTGCCGGTCACGAGCCCTTCTGGACCTCTGTCCGTATAGCGAAAGGTCTTTCCCACGACGGCGATACGGTCGATCCAAGCCTTCAGTTGGCTGGCGATACTGAAATTGTAAAATGCGACACCAATGACCACCACGTCGGCCGCCAGGAATTCTTCCAGGATGGCGCGTCCCAACTCAATATCCCGCAGAAGCGCTGCGTCATTCGGCGCCTTGGGATCACGGGATGCGGCGAAGTAGGCGCCGGACAAGTGAGGAATGGGTGAACTGGCGAGGTCGCGATATATGACATCGACTTTCGGATGCGCGGCCTTGAACTTGTTGACGATGCCGGCCGAAAGGGTACGGCTGACGGAATTGTTTCCCAGGATGCTGGAATCAATGTGAAGAAGCTTCGTGGTCACTCGGGGATCTCCAATGGTATGCGCTGCCCATCGCGGAGTTGAACAGTCCGAATTCAATGGGCGCGATTGCGTGATGGCTCGCGACCAACATACCCACCATTCGCGTCCGCCACAAGGAGGCACACCGATGTTACCTGCGACCATTCAACGGGAGTCTGACGATGCGACTGGCACGGTTGTCGAGCACAAGGGCCACTTGCCCGGAATGTTGGACAGACGTAACGGGATAGATCTGCCTGGAGACTGCCGGGGAGCGGGGATAGTCCTCGCGCGCATTGGCGATAAGTGGAGCGTCCTCATCGTCATGCTCCTTGCCGAGGGGCCCATGCGGTTTAACGAACTGAAGCGGAAGATCGGCGGCATCTCGCAGCGAATGCTGACGCTAACTTTGCGGGGATTGGAACGAGACGGACTGGTTACGCGGACCGTTTATGCCACGATTCCGCCGCGCGTTGACTACTCACTGACCTCCCTCGGGCATTCGCTAAGAACCCCTGTGGAAGCGCTTGGCCGATGGGCCATCGCGCACCTCCCGGCCATTGAACAGGCGAGGCAGGCGTTCGATCTCAGCAGCAAGAGGAACTCCGAGTCTGAGCAGCCTTAGTCAAGGAGACAGCAAATTGCGTGTAGCGTGTGGTTGTCGGAGGTATTGCCAGGGAAGCTGCGCGCACGGACGGTGAGACCCCGCTTGGCAGTGATTGCCAGGCTCACCTTCACGCCGAATTCGTAGGGATGACGGACCTTGCCCTTGGCAACACACTCCACCCCGGGCGCGTGCAGGGCGTAGAGTTCATTTTTTGTCCTTGGCGCGCTGCTGCGCAGTGCGTCGCGCGCGTTCTGGCCAGATACTTGACGTGTTGCGTTGAATCCTAGCCGTCATTTTTAGTAGGCACTAGGCACGCGTGAAGAAACAGCATGTTGTTCGCGCAGCGCCAATCCCCTCGCATGATTGCGAAACTTGTCGAATGCCAAAATTTGGCTCCCCTTTGTGGGCGCGCGGCAGTACCTGCGGAATTTCGCGAAGACAGCGAGCGACGGGGCGAGGGGTCGGACAAGGCCCAGGGCAGCAGGCGTTTACAGGTCCTTGGCCATGCGGGGAGGATTTCAGCGGGCGGCCAGGGAGTCACGAGCCCCATTCATCCCTCGATGTGCTGAAGTTCGACTTCGCGCACCGACCTCACTTTGAACGCACGCGCAAAGTCGTTGAATGCGCGCATCAGATCGGTCCTGGCGGCTTGAGCCGATGCGCAGGGCGGCTTCTGCAGCCCCTTCCTTCGTAGCCTGGTATGGGCTTCCCGAAACATGCGAGGAAATATCCAAGCATGAACGCAGGTGCCACGCTGGCACGAATGGCAGATCACCCGACTCAGAATTCCAAATCGATGGYGGAGTGCACAAGCTACTTCCAGAATCCCGCTTCACCGTCAACAACTCCGACCTCGTGCTTTTATGCTGTGGTGCAGGGATTGGGCCTTGCACAAATGTCCGATTTCCAGATCATCGACCATCTAGCCCTCAACGAACTAGTTGTGACGTTGATCGGCCGGCTGTAGAAGGACCTTCGGTCACTACATCTGCCATCAGAGCCGGCAACACGCGCCCGTACGCACGCCCGTTCTGCTGAAGGTTCCGGCTTGGAAGCCGAAGGACCGTCATCTGTCAGGAGAAATACATGCGTAGCACCATCGCCCCGATCGGCGCCGCCCTCACCTTTTCCGCCTCGCCCGCGTCAGCGCTCGGCGTCCTCGCCTACGGCGACGAGCCGGTGGGTGATCCCGGCGCCGTCGTGCAGGATTTGATCWCGACGGAGTTCGAGCACTTCTTTAGTGCCGCCGGGACGGTCCTGGTGATTCACTACGATACGGTACAGCTGGGAATGGACCGCGTGTGCCACGCCACCGTCGGCATCAGCGCCGCCCCCGAGGCCGGAGCCACCGCACGGGTTCCCGCTTGGCGTTTCAACGCGACCCGCTTGATCCGGAACCATGGGAATGTTGACCTGGGTGGCAGACGTGAGTGCCTCACCAGCGCGATACGCGAGGCCGCACGAAACATGATGCAGGTGCCAATCCCCGAGTTGGCAACGCGCAGCGAGGCCTCGCTTGTCGGGGCGCGCAACGCCAAGCGCGCCGGACGGGACATTTGACRGCCCCCCCGGCTGTCCGGCCTTGACTTCCAGCCTGCGCCTGTAGATTGGAAGTATGTCCCATCACCCCCGTGCTTCCGATGCAAGCCCACCCCACGCAACTCAGCCTCTTTGATGAAATCGCTCGCGCAACCGTCGCACGATCGCCGGCTCGCCCGTTGGTACTGATGGCCTGCTCGGCCACGAAGCTCAACCGCCCTGCCCCCGCCATGGATCTGTATCGCGGCGTCATGTATGAAACGTTTCGCGCGCACGTGCGAGCCGATGCGCAGCCCCAAGTCATCATCCTCTCGGCACAGCATGGCTTTATCCAGCCGGACGCGGAGATTGCCCCCTACGATGCCCGTATGACCGCGGATCGCGCGGAGATCCATGCTCTCGGGCCTGTCGACGGCGATGGCCGGTGCGGCGTGGCCCGACCAGGTCGGCCCGGTCTTCCTCGCCGGCGGCATGCACTACCGTCGGGTGATGCGCGCGGCCGTTGAGCGGTGGGCCCGCAAGGTTGGTGCTGGCGCTACGCCGGCGATCGTGGAAACCAGCGGCGGCATCGGGATGCAGCGCTCCCAGCTCGGCCAGTACCTGGACGGCTTGTCCTGCCAACTAACCGAAGAGATCGGGCGCTTTCCCAACGGGGTGCCCTACTTCCGCCGCGCTGGGCCGTTCACGGTGGGCGAGCGCGTCATTCACGCCTACCGCCACCTGCCCGGCATTGCGCCCCGTTGGGCAACCATCCGGAGCATTTTCCAAGGACCCAGTGGCATGACCGCCGAAGCCGACGTCGAGGAGGGAACGGGAAACCGCGCGCACATCGTTTCCCGTTGGATCGCCCTGACGAATCTCCAGCCAAATCAATGACTATCACCATCACCCTGCAGTTGGAAGCCAAGGCCCTCGCTGCCAACCTCGATGGGACGCCCGACGCCCTGCTTGCCCTCACCCATCGCGGCCACCGCTACTGGACCAAAGCCAGACGCCTGCATTTCCCACCGCCGCGGCGCGAAGCGTTGCTGTTGGAAATCATGCGTTTCTGTGCAGACACAAACCTGCTGGAGTGCCCCCCCGACCCTGAGGACGGAGACCGCCAGCAGATGATAGAAGAGATGCTCGACGCCCGCTATCCGCGCTATGCCCGCCTCAAGCGCAATCCGCATCGCGCATGAGCATGGTGGCGACCTTTTCTCCAGAGCCACACGGCGGCGAGCATCTGTCCGCCTGGTTCCACCCCGCTAACCTGAAGGCTATGTCCGCCTCGAAGAGGCGGTTGGGGTGCGGGGAAAGCGGAATTCAGTATATAAATGCGGTCATGACACCCGTCGACAGCCTCTGGCTCACCAATCCCACCCTCGCCTACGCCGATTGGCAGCGCCGCGAGGCATCCGGCGCGGACCGGCGCCCTTTCGCGGCCCGCTCGATCATCCAGCATCAGGCCATGTTCGAGCACTTCCGGCGTCATCTGCTCGACGTCGACGCCACCGTGGCCACCTTCGGTCCTGACCATATCGATACCTTCTGGCAGGCGCCCGACGCGCGCGGCTACAGTGCCGCCACGCGCATGCGCTATCTGAAACTGCTGGACCGGTTGTGCCGCCACTTGGTTGCCATCGGCGTGCGCAAGAGCAATCCAGCCGGTCAATTGGTCCGCGACGGTCAGTGGCCGAAGGCCGAGCCGGATCCCATCTACCTGCCCGAGGACGCGGACGCCCGCCTGCAGGCTTGGGTGCAGCCGCACGCCGGGGATGATCCGGCGGCCTTGCGCAACCGCGCCATCGTGGCGCTCTTCCTAGGCACCGGCGTCACGGCATTGGAAGGCCGCACGGCCCGCCGGGAGGACCTGCAGCCCGATGCTGCCCCGCCCTACTTGCACGTGCCAGCCCACGGCGCGCGTGATACCCGCACGATCCACCTCGCCGCGTTCGCCGGCAGACCCTTCCGGTCGTTGGCGACCTCGTGTTCTCCCTCCAGGCCAGCGGCGAGCCGATCACGGATATGAGTCTTGGCAAGATCGTGCGAGCGGCGCTCCTCGCGATCGACTTCGAAGCGCAAGACATGAGCCCGCGGGTGCTGCGCAACACCTACTGCCGGCGGCTGCTACTTGCCGGGCGCAACCGCGATGAAGTCAGCAAGCTGCTTGGGCTGGCCAGCACGAGAACCTGCGACCGGATCAGGGCCACCATTGATGCTCAGTTGTAAGTGTTGGTGTCCCCAGGTCCCACATACCGCATAGAGTTTGCTATTCTCGCGGACGCCTCTACGGCGAAATATCAACGAGTAACCAGACGAAAGAATCCATGGCAACCAAAGCGAAAGCTGTCGTAAAGACCCCGGCCAAGCCTGCCGCCAAGAAGGCAGCGCCGGCCAAGAAGGCAGTAGCACCGGCAAAGAAGGCCGCTGCGGCTGCACCGGTGGCGAAGCCGCTGAAGGAAACCTTCACCAAGGCGAGCTTGCTGGCCCACCTGGTCGCCCAGACCGAGCTCGACGCCAAGACCGTCAAGACCGTGCTGGCCCACCTGGAAAACACGGTCCTGAGCGCGGTGCACAAGAAGGGTGCGGGCGAATTCACGCTCCCTGGCCTGCTCAAGGTCACGGCCCTGCAAGTGGCGGCGACCAAGAAGCGCTTCGGCAAGAACCCGTTCACTGGCGAAGATCAGTGGTTCGCAGCAAAGCCCGCAACCGTCAAGGTGAAGGTCCGCCCGCTGAAGAAACTGAAGGACGCCGCCCTGTAAGGTGTACCGACCTGCTGAACGAATGGAGCCCGCGAGGCTCCATTTTTTCGATCCCGACTGGCGAAAGAATCGGCCCATGCCTAGTGGTCCGAAGGATGGGCGCAGGGTGGATATGGCCGCAGGCAGACGGCTGAGATCGGCCACGACGGCCATTCAACGAGTTTGCAAGATGGCCACTTTCTGCAGGCCCGGCGTGTCACCCGCTGGGGGTAGAACGATGCGCCAGGTGGGCGTCAAAGGCCGAAGTACTGCCGATTGCCTTCGATGCGCGCCTGATGGTCTGCAGGAAACCGTGCCTCGGCCACCAGCCGCGCCAGGGCCAGCCTGCCCTGTTCGATCGCACCGACGTGGTAGGCGCTCACGGCAAGTTCGTCTAGTGCGCGCCATACGTAGACCGATTCATCCACGAACAGTGCGTCCGCTGGCCTCGTCAGCGCTGCTGCCTGCTGGGCAAACAAGTGCGCAAGGGCATATTCGTTGCGCAGCCGGTGATAACGGGCAAGCTCGCACAATGGTTCAGCCCGGGTCGGGCGCGCCTGATAGGCGATCAGATACGCCTCGCGTACGGCAGCAGGCGCATCGCCGCGACGCTCCCGCAGTGCCGCGATCTGGAAGCGAGCGAACCAGACTTCCTCTTCCCAGCCCCCCATTTCGGCGCGTTCGCCATAAACGCGAATGCTCTCGTCGAACTTGCCGGCATCGCGATAGCTCTGTGCCAGATAGAAACGATATCGCGTATTGGCCGGCTCGTCGTGTACCGCTTTTTCGAGTACCGCGATATCGCGCAGATAGGTATCCCAGGCGCGCGCCCTTGCGCCGTCATGCGACACCACGATGGCAGCACCGGGCAGTGCATCCCAGCGATGCGGCTGATCCTGCGTCAGGTATTCGTGAAGCACCCCCTCCCAGCGCCATGGCATGCGCGCCGAGACCAGCGCATTGCGCAGGTATTGCCAGCCATTGAGTTCGCAGCGGAACTGGTACCCGTCGGCACCGGGCGCCGGCCACCGAAACCCCAAGTCCATGCGCAGGGTTTCATCGGCATCGATGAACAGCAGGTAGTCATCAGCGCCGGTCATCTCGTCCTTTGCCAGCGCCATGGCCTCATTGCGGTTGTGGGCGAAATCTCGCCACGGACGTTCGTGCAGCGTGCCGGGAATGTCGGCCATGAACTGACGGATGACCTCTTGCGTGCCGTCGGAGGAACCGGTATCGACGATGACCCAGTGGTCGATCCACGGCTTGACGCTCTGCAGGCAGCGCGTGATCACAGGGGCTTCATCCTTGACGATCATGTTCAGGCAAATGCGTGCCACCGCCGGTTCTCCGTAGTCGCGGGTCAGAAAGGCGAGAGCATACCGTCAATTCAAATGCGACACCCCCTACTAAAGTGGGGACATGGGAACCATTTCTGACGCTACCATTTTTCGCGTCCGGAAACGGCCATATTTTTATCCACAGGGCCATGGCATTCACCGATAAAGACATCCTGTCTTTTCGGCAAGGTCAGCGTGCCATGTCAACAGCACGCCAATGCGCGCACATCCAGAACTACTTAATCGAAGGGGTCGGGAATCATGAAACAACACCAATGGGCCATCGGCCTTTCCGCCGCTACGGCCATTCTCCTGTCCGGCTGCGGCGGTGGCGACGGCGGCAACGCGGGCGCGGCGGTCTCCGCCGGCGCACTGCCGGCCGCCACGATGTCCGGCACCGCCGCGACCGGCGCACCCATCACCAACGCGGAAGTGCTGATCAAGTGCGTCAGCGGCCAGATCCGCACCACCACTGGCGCCGACGGCAGTTGGTCGGTCTCGACCACCGGGCTGACGCTGCCGTGCGCAGCGCGGGTCGTCACCTCCAACGGACAGGTGCTGCACTCCTTTTTGCAGGGCCCTGGTACCACCAACATTACGCCGATCACCGAACTGGTGGTGGCATCAGCCGCGCAGAATCCGGATACCGAAGCCTTCTTCGCGACCTTCTCGGCCGTCTCCGCCGGCGCGACCAGCGATCGCCTGCAGACCGCGCTGACGCTGGTCAAGCAGCGCCTGACCAACCTCGGCGTGGATGCCGGCAGCCTCGACCTGCTAAACCAGAAATTCTCGCCCAGGAACGGCGACGCCTATGACGACCGCCTCGAAGCACTGAGCGCCCGCCTGGCCGCAACCAACACCACGCTGGCGGCGGTGACAAACCAGATCGCGCGCGGCGACGTGGGAGCGACCGGGGCCACGGGTGCGGCAGGTGCGAATGGCGCAGCTGGCGCCACCGGCGCCACGGGTCCGCAAGGTGCCACGGGCGCGGCCGGGGCAACCGGGGGAACCGGTCCGACCGGCGCCACGGGCGCCACCGGCGTGACGGGGCCCACTGGTACCACGGGTCCGCAAGGTGCCACGGGCGCAACGGGGGCCACCGGCGCCACGGGTCCGACCGGCGCAACGGGTGCCACCGGCGCAGCCGGCGTGACGGGGGCCACCGGGGCCGCGGGTTCGACCGGTGTCACTGGCGCAACGGGTGCCGCCGGTGCGACCGGCGTGACGGGCGCCACCGGGGCCACGGGTCCGACCGGTGCCACGGGCGCAACGGGCGCTACCGGCACCGTGCCCGGCCTTGGCACGCCCGGCGGAGCCGGCCCCGCCAATGCCGGCGTCGATTGCGTGCTGGGCTCGGTCTGGCTAACTGCCGCGCGCTGGGGGCAGGGCATGCCCGCAAACGGCCAGCTGCTGCTCATCAACCAGTACACGGCGTTGTTCAGCCTGCTTGGCACCACATACGGCGGCGACGGCATGACCAACTTTGCGCTGCCGAACCTGGGCTCGGTCACGCCCAACGGACTGACCTATATGATCTGCGTCAACGGCGCCTTTCCCAGCCCGAATTGATGCCCCGAAGGCGCAGGCCCATTGCCGCGAGCCGGCAGTGCCTGCGTCGGATCACGCCCTGCGCCAGCATGGCGTCCGCCACCGTGACAAAGCCGGCGATATTGGCCCCGTCCACATAGTTGATGCAGCCGTCGTCCTTCTGGCCAAGGTGTATGCAGTTGGCGTGGAGGTCCTTCATCGCGTACAGCCGAAATCTCCACCCGGTGGCTACGCCGCCCGCGTTGCCGGCCTCGCCCGGCGCGTACAAGATGCGCGCGGTCGCTTCGGCCGAGCTCCGGTCACTGATGACCCCAGGTGCAAACAGCCGGAATCGGTCGGCTTCGGTGCCGTCACCACATCGGCCGTTGACCAGTTCCGGCCGTCGGCCCGGTGGTCCATTCGGACGCTCGAGCGTCGCTTCAACACTAAACAACGGCCACTCGCGCGTCGGCGGCACTTGTCGGTTCATCGGCCAAAGCCGACACTCGCCAAGTCACATGCCCTGTCCCGACAACCTCGGATGACCGGCTTCAAGCCACCACGCTGCCGTGCCGCCCCCATCGTTGCATCGCGTGGCTGTCGGTGGCAGCGAGATACTAGACCACCCSATCCAGCAACCATAGCGTGATGTCAGCCGACTCTGCCAGTTTCATCGCTAGGTGCAAATCCGTGCTAACCACATTTTGAAGTCGAGCGAACGCGCCTCGGATATGCCCCATGCCTCGTAGTAGCTCTAGCAGGTCAGCGAGGTGGGAACCTGGCGAATTGGATGCTCGTTGCAACAACACTACAGTCGATAGCACGACCTCGGGCACTAGCAGCCGCCACCCGAGGTGGTGTCCAACAGACAGCGCGCCGCCAGCCTCGTCATTCGGCAATGGTCTCCAGCGCCTTCCCTCGCGTTTCGATGCCGAACCTGTAGACGATCATTGCCGCAGCAAGAAAGCACATCGCACCGAGACAGAACACGCCAGCCTGACCGGCGATCGGCAATACCAGCCCGACCAGCGTCGGCCCGAGCAACGAGCCGATCCGCCCGATGGTCGACGCCATGCCGCAGCCAGACGCCCGCGCCCGCGTCGGATAGAGCTCGGGCGTATAGGTATAGAGCACCGCCCACATGCCGAACATGAAGAACTGCATCATGCCGCCCGAAATCAAGAGCATCATGGCGTCCGGATTGGAGCCCGCGACCTTTCCGTAGAGGAATACCATGCAGGCTCCGCCCACGAGCGTGGTCACGCATGCAGGCTTGCGTCCCCAACGCTCAACGGCGAACGCCGCCCAGAGGAAGCCTGGAATGCCGCCGATGGAAATGTAGACCGTGTAGAGCACGGATTGGCTCACGCCGAGCCCTGACTGCTGCAGCAATGCGCCGATCCACGTGTTCAGGCCGTAGAAGCCCAGCAGTGCGAAGAACCACAGTCCCCAGACCGTCAATGTCCGGCTCCGGTACTCGCGCGACCAGAGTACGCGCAGACCGGAGGTCTCCGGCTCGGCAGCCGACAGCGCAGGCATGATCTCCGGCAGCGACGACAGCTTCAATTTCCGCATGACCACTTTCTCGATACGATCCACGATGCCGGAGGCCTCCTCGTGACGGCCTTTCGATTCGAGCCAGCGCGGCGATTCGGGGACATACCGCCGTACGACGAACAGAAAGAGGGCGGGAATTGCCCCAAACAGGAACATCGTTCGCCATGTATAGGCACTGAGCACATAATAGGACATCAGGCCGGCACAGATAAAGGCGATCGGCCAGTTGCCGTCCATCAATGCCAGATACTTGCCGCGCTGGCGCGCCGGGATGAACTCCGACATCAGGGTCTGCGCCAACGGCAGCTCCATGCCCATACCGAGCCCGAGCAGCAATCGATACGCGGCTAGCACTTGCGGGCTGTCGGCGGTCGAACAGAGATAGCTGCCGACGCCCCAGATGATCATGCTGACCTGGAACACCGGTTTGCGGCCGAACGTGTCCGCCAGCACGCCGGAGCTTAGCGCACCGATTCCCATCCCTACGAAACTGGCGCTCCCGAGCATGCCGGCCTGCGCGGACGTCAACCCGAACTCGGTGCGAATAGACCCCAGCAGATACGTCATCATAGCCAGGTCGAGATTATCGAAGAAGAACGCCAACGCAATGATGGCGAAGAGCGATCGGTGATACCCGCACACCGGCAACCGTTCCAAACGGTCTCCGGTGCGCACGCGCATCAACTCGAGGGGGGTGAGCTTCATATTGTCTCCAGTAGTTCTTGTGCCGGCACCGGGAGTGCCGGCCGAAAGCGATAGCGCGAAGCCGCGTTATCGCTTGCTACTGTCGCGTGGATGCGCTTCCGAAGCGCGTGCCGGAACGCCAAGCTCTATCTCGCAGATGCCATGGAATATTGCCGAAGCAAGATGGCTTGAGGATAAAAAAGAGGTGCCTGAGCACCCCTCCTGTCATGCGAGTTGCAAAGAGAAATTTAGAGTGATAGCTATCGTCCTTCCCGGCCGAACCTGTGCGGATCGAACGCCTCCGGCGCCAATCCGGATAGCGTGGCGCCTGCCTGGAAGGGATAGCGAAGATACGGCGCCTTCGGCTGTCCAGGCGGCGAGTACTGTCCGTCGGCGAGGATGCGTTTCTTTGCAGTCATCTCGCGAATCTCGCATCGATACGCCACGATCTGATTGGCAGCGCCATCCTCGATCGGCGAGTAATCCTTCTCGGGACGGAACTTGTCGAGTGCCTGATACTGGTGCGCGCGCACCTCGTCTGTACTATCGCGCAGCACGACCACGCACCGGGCGATGACGCTGTAGTACTCCAGGCTCGTATTCTGGCCCTTGGGTGCCTTAAGCAGCGCAATGGGTCGGTCGATTTCGATCGTGACCAGCGGATTGGCGCGGATTGCAGCGGCGAGCTTGCCGAAGCGCGAACTGTGTATCAGGAACGCGTCACCCGCAAATGTGAAGCTCTGCGCCGTGACGTAGGGGTATGGCATATCGTGGACGGCAATCCTGCAGATCAGTTCGTCCTTCAGAAACGCTTCGATTGCTTCCCAGTCGGTCCATGCGAGGTCAGTCCGACGCATGGCGCTGTCGAGATAGGATGGTGTTGTATCGGTCATTTCATATCTTCCTGGTGTTCTTCAACCATGCGCATCTGCTCCCGCCCGGGGCCCAGTCCGATCCCCCGCAGCGGCCGGCCGATAACCTCTTCCACGCGCGTGAGCAGAGCCACCAACTGCGGAGGGAGCGGAGCAGCGGGATCCTTCGGAATCGCCGCTTCACCGAAGGCGGGGAAGCGGATGGTGTGCCGGCCACCGGCATAGCCCTTGCCGACCATGACCGGAATGCCTTGGTCGGCGCACCGGGCGAATGCCGCCAGGCTGTCGCATTTATTCACGAAGACCTCGTCGATGCCGAACTGTTGCACGGCGAGCCGGAGTTGCGCGAGATCTAGAAGTCCGACGCGGCGCGGCCTGCCTGTTCCGGTGCCGTACTCGTTCGACAGCATGCGGAGTGCCATGCCGATGCCGAAATCGTCGTCCCCGGCGAGCAGCGCGAGGGCGTTGGCCCCAGCGGCTTCGTCGGCCTTGCCGCGTCCTGAGCGTGCGGCATCGGCACAATAGCGCTCGGATCGTTCTCCTCCGAGTTCGGTCGGTAACGGTCCGCCGCCGACGCGCGAGACGATCGCCTTGGCCACGCCGATCGTCTTCCGGTGGTACTTGCACGGCAAATCGCCACCCACGTAGGCATACGAGGGCAAGGTATGGCTGGACGTGACCCACGGCTGGTCACCATGTACGACGTCGAGCATCACGGACTGCGCGCCTTCGAAGAGTACCCTCGCCCCCTGTTCCACCCGACGCGGCAGCCAGAGTGGATCGTCCGTTACGAACGGCCGCACGACGTCCCACGCTTCGCGCATCCGGTTCATGGCATTGGCGAGCTCGCCTTCCTCGCGCAATGCGGCAGCCCGATTCAGCTTTTCAAATACCTCCTCGGCATCCCGCAACAGGTCCCGAAGCTGGAAGGAGCATCGCTCACCGTCGTGCATCCGGACAGCGAGGTCCGCGTAGCAGGGCCCAATGCCGTTTCCCGTCGTGCCGATTTGTCCGCCTTCATTGCGATCCCGCAGCACGTGGACCGGCTGGACAAGTGGGCATCGGTCGCTGATCGTCAGTCGACCGGCGAGATCGATCCCGTATGCGGCGAGCATCCCGAGCTCGCTCGCCAGTTGTTGCAAGCCGATGACGCAGCCAGATCCGATATAGAGTGCGACCCGCCTATGCAATACTCCTGACGGGATCTGCCGCAAGCGCAATTCCCCGCTGGCAGTGACGATCGTGTGACCCGCATTGGCACCGCCGTTGAAGCGCGCGATCACGTCATAAGCGCCGGCGAGATGATCCACCACCCGCGCCTTTCCTTCATCGCCGTATTGCAATCCGACCAGGACGTCGGCGTACCCGGCTTTTGTCTGTGTTTCCATTGCTCAGGCTTCCAGGACAAACGTGGCTTCGATTTCGACTGGCGCGTCGAAGGGCAGGCTCGCGACCCCCATGGCCACGCGGGCATGGCGCCCTTTTTCGCCAAAGATTTCATTGAGAAGCTCCGAAGCAGCGTTGATCACCGCGGGCGCGTCATGAAACCCCGGCTGCGCCGCCACGTAGCCACCCACACGAACGATGCCCCGGATCCGCTCGAGATCGCCGTCCGTTGCGGCCGCGGCCCAGCCGAGCAGATTGACCAGGCAAAGCCGCGCCGCCGCGCGGGCATCTTCCACGGTGACTTCACCAGGTACCTTACCGACGAATTCTGGCTTTCCGCCTTTCAGCGGCAACTGCCCCGACACCGTCAGGAGGCCGTTGTGTACTGTGTACGGCACGTACAGAGCCCTGGGGAATTCGGCGGCTGGCAGGACGATCCCGGCCGCCTCGATACGATCGATGACTGACATGCTGACTCCTCGATTTGAACAAGTACCGACGGAGAAAGCACGCTGCCTCAACCGTCGGCCCCTTGACTGTGCCGTACGGCCGAGACGGTGACCGGCGTCCCGACGCCAGTTACTGTCGCGCAGACGCCAATCCAGCCTGCGGGGCTGCGTTAGTCACCTGCGGCATCCCGGAAATACTCGGTGGGCGTCATACCGAGCGCGACGCAGCACGTCTGCAATTCCGCCGGGATGGCGTTCTCGCGAATGTAGACGGTGCGCATCTCGACGTCGCCGCAAGCCTGCATGGCGTGCCGGACATTGCACGGCACCCAGACGGCGCGCTGGGGAGGCACGACCCATGAGCCATAGTCGGTCGACACCGAGATGGCGCCGACGTAAGCATAGATGAGTTGGCCGCGCGGATGTGAGTGCGTGTCGATATAGAAGCCGTCCGCAAGGGTGCGCGCCATCCCGCCGATCGGCCGGCCTATGGCCTGATAGTCATCCCGGTTCTCGCTCTTTCCAAACATGGCATCTCCGCGATAGTCGCTGTCATCTGCAGGCGCGCGAGGATCTGGCGCAGGCAAGTATCTTTGGTCGGACGCCAACGAGCGTCGCATCTTGCAAAAGGAATCGGCCGATCGATTCCAACAGTCTGGAGCCAAAGTAATGTCAGTGTATCGAAACTTCAATCAGGAAGAGCTGGACAAGCAGTACAACGTCAGGGCGGGTATTCCCGGCTTCCAGGACATCTTCCAGACCTGGGCGAAGGTCAGCGAGAACTTCCGCCTGACCCACCCCGTCATGGAGAGTCGCGCGTACGGACCCGACGCCAAGCAGACGCTCGATTTTTTCCCGGCCGCCAACAAGGGCCGTCCGCTGCTGGTCTTCATTCACGGGGGATACTGGCAGTCTCTGGACAAATCCGACTTCAGCTACATTGCCTCGCCCTACCTGAAGCGCGACATCAACGTTGCGGTGGTCAACTACCGGCTGGCGCCGGAAGTGGGGATGTCGGAGATCATCCGCGACAATCGCGACGCGGTGATATGGCTCTATCGCAACGCTGGGGAACTCGGTGGCTTCGATGCCAACAGAATCTATGTCTCGGGGCACTCCGCTGGCGGACATCTCACAGCAATCCTGGCGGGCACCAACTGGGAGAACTTCGGCGTTCCGGCTAACGTACTCAAGGGCGGTTGCGCGATCAGTGGGCTGTACGACCTCGAACCGATCCGGCTTTGCTATCTCAACAAGGTGGTGCAACTGACCAAGGCGGACGTCGCCGCCTACAGCCCCGTCTCTCATCTGCCGAAGGTGAAGCTGCCGATGATTCTTACCTTGGGCGGCGATGAGTCGCCGGAATATCACCGGCTCCAGCGCGACTACCAGACGCTACTGGAAGCGCATGGCTTCGACGTGCAGGTGGTCGAACAGAGGCGAGGCCATCATTTCGACGCTGTCGACCTGCTTGGCGACAGCAATGGCGCCCTTTCCGCTGCGGTACTGCGCTTGATCGAAAGCGCTTGATGCATTCCCTGCCGACTTGAAGCCGCATCTGCCTGCACAGTGGCTGTCCTTCGGCCATTGCTCACATGCGACCGAGGTCGAGGGAGCGAGTAGTGATCGAGGCTATTAGGGAGGATTTGGCCGCGGACGCGGCAGCACGCGCGGAGTACCGTAACGGTGCAATATGGCGTCCAGTCCAGTGGACTGTTTTTATCCAGCACGGCTTGAGGGCGGGCTTGTGTCCAGTCTAGGTGATTTCGTCCTGAACAAGCGCCCGCTACGCCAGCGATAACAACACGCATTGTTTCCTCCCGCAGTTGGTGGTGGCTCCGCGCAGTCTTTGTGGAGCCACCACCTTGCCCTCGAACTTGAGCCAGGCGCCGCGTGGGGCACAATCCGTGCGCAGGTGGAGTCCCTCAGCAGTCTTCTCGGGCGCCGCAACCTCAATGAGTGCTGCCATGAAACCGGCGCAAGAGTCGGCCCAATAGCGGAAGTGGCCGATGAGCGGGCATACCGTCTCTGTCCACCGAGCGCCCGGTATGTGGCAACGAGCCGTCATCCGAGCCGAATGCGTGATCGTCTCGTCATCGACCGGAGAACGGTCCTCCAGCAATCATCGGTGCCCAAATATCGTCCGATGCTCTCCAGCTGGTTTGAGCCAGCGCGTAGATTCCGCTTGCGACGCCGGATGCGGGAAGCCCTGGTTCGCCGAAGACCATGGCTGCCGCACCGGGAACACGCTCTGGATCTGAGACTTTGGCGACACCCCGTACAGGAAAAGGAGCGGATGCGGATTGGATTCGTTCGATGGATAATGGGCAGAGGTGGGCTTGTCGCTCCGGATACGCGCTGCCGGATGAGCGGACACGACCCCACTGTCTAGGAGTCGCCTGCCGCTGCCACTACCATGAAGGAATCTCTTTACCCTGGCCGTTATGGGCATTTGCTCGATGATGGGCGCATGCAATGCGACCTGTGTCCGCGTAACTGTCGCCTGCATAGGGATCAGCGCGGTGCTTGTTTCGTGCGCAGGCGTGTCGGTGATCAGATGGTCCTTACGGCCTATGGCCGCTCATCGGGCTTCTGCATCGATCCGATCGAGAAAAAGCCGCTCAACCATTTCTATCCCGGCACCAGCGTCCTGTCGTTCGGCACGACCGGCTGCAACCTGGCGTGCAAGTTCTGTCAGAACTGGGACGTCAGCAAGTCGCGCGAGATGGAGACTCTTGCCGCTGTGGCAAGGCCCGAATCGATCGCGGACGCGGCAGTGGCCCATGGCTGCAAGAGCGTGGCATTCACCTACAACGATCCGGTAATCTTCGCCGAATACGCGATGGACGTGGCCGACGCTTGCCATAAGCGCGGCATCAAGACAGTGGCGGTGACCGCCGGCTACATGGGCGCGGAAGCACGGCGCGACTTCTACGCCAAGATGGATGCGGCGAACGTCGATCTGAAGGGCTTCACCGACGCGTTTTATTTCACGCTCACTGGCGCTCGTTTGCAGCCGGTATTGGAGACGCTCCAGTATCTGAGACACGATACTGATGTCTGGCTCGAGATCACGACACTGCTCATCCCTGGCAGGAACGATAGCGACGTCGAGATTCGCGCCGAGGCGCAATGGATCGCGAAGGAGCTTGGCAGCGACGTGCCGCTGCACTTCACGGCATTCCATCCGGACTACAAGATGATCGATGTGCCGCCGACGCCGTTCTTGACGCTTTCCCGCGCCCGCAAGATCGCGATTGCGCAAGGCTTGCAGTATGTCTACACCGGCAACGTCCATGATCCCGACGGCGCGACGACCTACTGCCCGGCGTGTCGTGCGCCGCTTATCGTGCGCGACTGGCACAACATTGAGAGCTACCGTCTCACTCAGCCAGGCAACTGTCCCGAATGCTCCGTGACGATTGCCGGGCGATTTGGACACTTCAACCGCCAATTCGGGCGGCGGCGAATTCCAGTTCGCATCGGCACTTAGCCCCTCAGGCAGCACCCGAAGTCCCACCGCCGCGCAAAGTATGGAGCCGGACACGCGCCGCTTGGCGATCAACGAGCGGGCATCCGGACTCTGGCTGCGGAAGGTCCGGTGAGCACCCACGAACGGCCATCCGAGCCGAGGGCGGTGATCGTCTCTTCATCGTTTCGGACGGTCATGCCTCGGCTCAGCTCGCAATCGACTGGCTGATGGGGCAGAGAAGGCGCAATAGCTTTCATGGCCGACGGTGCGGTTTGCCACCGCCCGTCCGTAACCTGCCGCTTGCTCACGTTGTTTGCGTCGCTCGCGTCTTGGCCGAAGCAGCAGGTCGGCGGCGTATGCCATCTCACAAGACAGCTTATCCATTCGAACGCTGCAGCCGCATAGATAGCGAAAAACGGTCGGCGGGATGCACCGTGACCGAGACCTCAAACACGTGACCGCTTGCATCGAAGTAGCGGCGCACGATCTTGAGTGCCGCCTGTCCCGGCGTCAGCCCAAGGGCGTGTGAGATGTCGGTGTCGCCGGCATTGAAGGCACACACATCCTGGCGTATCTCGGCAATGCAGCGGCCGTAGCGCGCCTCGATCAGGGAACTGATCAGGATACCAGGCGACGCGCGTACGATTTCGCCGATCTCCGCATAGGTTGGATCGATATACACATCAGTCCAGCCGATTGGCGGCGTGTTGGCATCGCCGTCCCTGCGCAAGCTTGAGATGCGTAGCCAGTGCGCGCCGCTGGCACAGCCCAGTTCCTTGGCTTGCGCACCGCTCACCGTCACTTCCTCGATTGCCTGCACCACACGCAGATGCGCGGCGCCGAATTGCACCAGATCCTCCACGGATGCCAGCGAGGGACGAAACGCTTTCGTCGGTGCGGATGCCTCCACCCGAGTCCCCACATTCTTGCGCCTCGACACCAGGCCGAGTTCCTGTAGCTCGGCCAGCGCTGCCCTCACTGTGTGACGGCTGGTGCCGTAGTGCCGCACATGCTGCGACTCATTTTTGCCTCAGCGAGCTGGGCAGCAGAACCGAACGCGGCCGTGGGGCATTGCTGACGGCTAACGCAGTTCGACCCCATGAACGGCAAACACGCTTTGGCCAGATCGCGATACCCACGGTAACAATGGACATGGGACTTCCCCTCCTGTGGTCGTGATGGCATTTTGACAAGGCCATCATGGCACCTCGATGCCGACTTGCGGCTTCCGCCGCAGCCCCGGGATGGGGAGGTCCCGTCCATTCGATCACCCCCGGTCGAGTTACGATCGGTCCGCGTGATCGATGGTGACGCGCGTACGCCCGCGCAACGCCAGCATGCCCCTGCTCCCTTACACACCATGCCGTAGAGCTCGCTGGCGTTGGGCGTGACACCATAGCGGAAGAACAGCAGCGTTCAGGATGGCTCGACGAGGGAAGCGCTGGGAGATGCCACGTGCTGCTATTTCGAGTGCAGGATGACGGTTCCCTCGGAAATCGTCGGCGCGCTTGTGCCCGTGCCGGCTGCGTTCCCGGCGATCCAGTCCTTCGCCTTCTTGACGCTCTCATCCACGCCCGCCTTGTCATTGCAGGTCGTGACAGAAAAGCCGCCATCGGCGGTCCGCGCAAGCGTGTAGCTGACAAAACCCTGGACCGAACGCATCAGGGATTCGATTTCCGGTGTCCGCTTTTCCAGCAGATCGAACAGCTCCCTGGCGCCGCTTCCGGAATAGGCTCTGATAACAGTGTGCATGATCCGTCCCTCCATTGAATGGCCCCGGATTTCGCGCAGTCGCGCAGAGAAAGGTGTGATTGCACCAGTCTAGTTGCGATGCGGGAAAAGTCCACGATGACCCCGATTCGGATCCGCCAGTGACCCCCGGTTGGCGGTATCGCTCATGGCCGGCTTTACCAGTTGGCTGAGCGTGTGTTCGTCGTCCACCACGGCTACCTCGGGGCAAGTGTCGTCTCCATATGCTCTCTCGTTTTCCGTGTTTCTGGCATTGCAACAAGCGCCTCGCCACTTTCCCGCCGTCAAACCCAGTAGGTACTGCGAGCATCGCCGGGTGGCCGGCCTCGGGCAGACTATTTGCCAGGACCTCTCTTTAGCAAGCCATAGGCTTCGCCCCCCCCAGGCGGCCGACGCCAAAGGAAACCCCCGCTGGCTTGCCCATGATCGGCTTGCGGAGAATGGTTAGGTGAGCAGACGACGGTGAGCAAAAGCGGCGCGATCATGACGGACTGTTTCCTCCACCAAGGCGGACACAGAGCGCGCTCTCGATCATCACGCGCGTCCAATCAGTTGAGCGCTCCCACCTGCGGCGCAGCCCAGAGCCCGGCGGCGGCTACCTTGACTGCGGTGTGCGCCGCGGTGCGGCAGGCATGGTCCAACACAACATGCACCCCTCCTCTCGGCCAGAGACATCTCCCCGGCCTCGCCGAAGGCCATTTTGAACACAATCCCCGGTAATTTTCGGCCCATGGGCCTCATCTACCGCAGCCTCGTTCGCACGACCGACCGGTTCGTCTTTGCCAGCCACCAGCACGGGCGGTAATGCTCCTTGGCAGGCAAGTCCAGAGCATTATTTTACAATCGTGAAATAATCGACATGCCGGACTGGCGTGTGGAACGCCGCCCCAGGGAGCAACGCATAATCTTTACGAGTCGCCCGCAGTCAAAGCCAGACGTCAAACCCGGCAACACGACCCTTGAATGGGACACCCTTTCGCACTAAGTTGGAAACATCCGCCCCTGCGAAGTCAGGCCGGAATGTGCAATCGGAGACAATAATGACAACCCCGATTTCTGTCGTGAAAGCAGCCTATGAGGCGTATGGCCGTGGCGACGTCAATGCCATCCTCGATCTGGTGGCCGACCAGGTCGACTGGAAGATGGTAGGGCCACCGCAGATTCCCTACACCGGGCAACGTACCAACAAAGCCGAAGTCGCCAGCTTCTTCGCACAGCTCGCACAGGCGGACGACACAGAAATTTTCGAGCCGCGGGAGTTTATCGAGTCAGGCGAGCATGTGGTTGTACTCGGCTTCTTACGTGGGACCGCGCGTCCCGAAGGCAAGTTGGTTGAAACCGAATGGCTGCACATCTTTACGGTCGTCGACGGCAAGATTCGACGCTGGAAGGGCTTTGCCGATACGGCGATCCGCTTTCTATAAGGTAAGACCGGCAATTTTCCACCCATCGGATTCCAACGTGAGATCGCATTCGGCTTTGCCATTTGCCCTATGGCGCTATTCTGCCGGCGCGCCTACAACAGAAGGACCATCCCATAGGACCAACCATGCCACCGCGCGCGCCGGCGCCGAAGCTGGCCGACCTCTCCCCCATGTAGCTATCGGAGCGGAAAACCGTTCCGCGCGGCGACGGCTGCCATTTCGAGATCGAGTAATACGTACCCCACGTTGCCTTTCTCCCTGCGCTGCCGTCCCGTGGTGGTGGCCATTGCGTTTGACGACGAGGGGCGTTGCGATTGTGAGGACGCGATGAGTGCCGTCATTCTTGAATCCGTGCTGACCTGCCCGCACTGCGGCTTTGCCAAGCAGGAAACCATGCCCACGGACGCCTGTCAGTTCAGTCGCAGTGCTGGAAAGCTTGATTATGCCTTGCCGCCGTGCCACGACTTCGTGCTTTGAAGGGACTGGTAAGCGCCCAGCAGCCCAGTCCGGGACCAGCCGCGGCCGCGCAGGCGTCGGTACCGGCGGGCGGTCTTTATTCCTCTTCCAGAAGCGCCGCCCGGCCGGCCGGCGCATTGCGCTCGGCCCGGTAAGCCTGCCGCCTGAACCTCGGCGGCTCTGACCGGTCCCACACCCTCCTGCCCCGCCTGTGCTATGTCCGACACCTTGATCCATCGTTCCGGCGGAAGGTCTACCTGAGGGTTGGCCGCAATCTGGCGCGGTCTCCGCGCAGTGCCCCCTCCGCCCTATGGCTGGCGCCGGTCTTACCCGCCTTCGCCTTCAGCGAGGGGGCGGCAAGCCCCAATCAATCGCCAATCCGCTGTCCGATGCACCGTTCGAACACCGCTTCCAGCGGGCGATAGTCGCACACGACCGCCGCGACATTGGCGTCGATCCACTCGGACGCTTCGACGGCCCACCAACTGATTTCGAAGCCGACATTGACGATGATGTGCTCGAACAGGATGCGCTGGGCGCGCCCGTTCCCTTCCCGGAAGGGGTGGATCATGTTGAGGTCACCGAAATGCTCAGCCATGGCGCAGACCAGTTGAGGGCGTTCCCAATCCTCGAACCATGCTTGCTGCGCCATGGCACGGAAGATCTTGTCGGCCTCCGGCTCGATGCGGCTGACGTTGCAGAAGCGTGTGCTTCCCTTCGAGATGTCGATGGTGCGAAGATCGCCCGCCCAGTCGTAGACATCGAGAAACAGCGTGTGGTGGATATGCTTCAGGTAGGCCAGATCGTAGGGGGGAAGCGAAAAATCGATCTGGCTGGCGGCAATCTCGGAGAGATCACGCTCGGCTTGCGCAAGCAGCGCATCGTCCTGGATGTCCAGCCGGTTACGCAGCATGTGCGTCTCCGGGTAGCAGTACGATCCTGGCCGGTGCCGTACTTGTCCAAGGTCAAGCTGGTTTGCGATAGGTCTGCAGGACGGCTTCACGCGAGGGCAGCTTGCGCTTTGACTCAGCTGGCGTGACGTCATAGCCCTCAAGACGCAGGCTTGCCGCATAGTTGGAACGGCGCGTCTTGGCGCAGTAGGCTAGCTTGGCTTGCAGGTCGGGTTTCTTCACGGGAAACAGCTCGTTTGCAATTTGCAGATGACGGGTTCCACTATAGCGGACCGCATACGAACGCGTACCAATCCTCACCCACTGGGTAGTGGCGCATTCCGCGCCGCTCGCTAACCGTTCGATTTCAGATCGGAACTCCCCCTTCACGGCGCGCCCTGTGACTCCCGCGATGGGCACCCGGAAATGTTCCACGGTCTGCCCGGCGTGGATCGCCCGCTGCAGCCAGTCCGGCATGGCGCCGCAGCCGTCCCAGCCCTGCATGCGGATCCAAGGCAATTGCTTCGGCGCGCTCGATTTCAATCGACATGGCGTAGGTGAATAGATTTGGGACGGCGCCGGGTCCCACGTGGTGCCGTCTGACGGCAGCGTTGGATTTCGGGGTTGTTCTAGGTGATGGCTGCAGTGGGAATCCGCGCCGGCGGGAGGACGTGGCCGCCCTCATTGCTTAAATTTTAGTCAAACCCGCTGATGCCGTCGGCACTCGGCCCCGCGCGGCTTGTCCACAGGCTTGTCCCTGCGTGCGGTGGATAAATTCCATCCGACACCTCCCGTCCCCCTCAGGCCGGCCCGGGCTTGAACTTGGTGCGTGTCGTCGGCGCCCGGCGCCTGGCGGTCGCCAAGTGGCGCGTCGCATTGGCTTCCGCTTGCGCGCGCTCGGCCTGCAACTGCGCCCGCTCCTCGGCGCCGGCCACAGCGGCGTCTTGCGCCCTCGCCTGCACCGCCGCCAGCTCAGCGCGCAGGTCCGCGAGCGCCTGCTCGCCCTTCTGACGCAGCGTGCGCTCCTGGTCGATCTCGCGCAGCGCGCGGCGTTCGGTGGCACTGGTCCGCTCCTGCGCGACGGCCACCTGCTCGCGGGTGTGCTCCAGCTCCGTCGAAAATTGGGTACGCAACTCTCCCAATTGCCGCTCCAGTGCCTCGATCTGCCGCTGCCCCGCCTCCAGACGTGCCCGCGCGGCGGCGTGGGCCTGGCGCTCGGCGTCCAGTTCCCCCTGCAGCGCCGCGCGTGCGCTCTGCTCCGCGTCGAGCCCGGCCTGCGTGGCGGCGGTTTCCTGCTCGGCCACCACCACCGCGGCCCGCGCCTGGTCGCGCTGCGCCTCCGCCTCGCTCGCCTGCAGCCGCGCTTCGGCCCGCAAGGCGGCCAGCTCGCCGGTGGCCGCCTCGTTGGCGGCCTGCCAGATCGATTGCACAGCATTGGCGACGATCGCCTTGAGGAGGGTCGGCCGGGATTCGCAGATATGTGAAGCGTCACAATGGCGAATATCTTAAGCTTCAGATATTTGCGAATTCCGGCCATCCCTCTTATCCGCCTCCGTCGTCCACGTGGCGGCGGGGGTTTTTCCATCTTGCGCCTGCCGAGAGCTCAGCCCACAGCGGTCTCTAGCGCCGCTTCGTATTGCCCCAGGCAAGCCATGCCATTCATCCGTGAGCGCTGCAGTAGCGTCCGTTGCGCTAGCGGCCTCGCCGTGCCAGGCCAGCAGGGGCGGCTCCTGCAAGGCGCGCCCGTAGGAGAAGGCCAGCCGCCAAGGCAGCGGGGCGAGCCGGTTCATGGCATCGAAATTGGCGGTGGCCTCAGTGGGCGTTTGGCCGCCGGACAGGAAGAAGACGCCCGGCACCGCCGCCTGCACCGTGCGCTTGAGCACCTGCACAGTCTCCGCGGCAACCTCAGCCGGTGCGGCGTGCCTGGTCTCCTTGCCGGGGAGCACCATGCTGGGCTTCAGCAGCATGTGTTCGAGCACCACCGCATGCCGGTGCAAGGCGTGAAAGACTTCGTGCAGCACGTCTCGGTGACCTCGGCGCAACGCGCCATGCAGTGCGCGCCATCCATCGGCACCTCGGGTTCGACGATGGGCACCACGCCCGTCTCCACGCTCCCGGCGACGAGATCACCGAGGGCCTCGACGGGCTGGCCAAGCGCCTTGCCGGTTATCGCCAGCAGGGCGCACGCTTTGCCAAGTGGCGCGCGGTGTACAACGTGTCCGACAAACTGCCTGGCTGGCGCGCCATCCAGGCCAATGCGGAGGCGCTGGCATGCTATGCAGCGATCTGCGGGCGCCGCACGTGGCACCGGCCCTCGAATAGGCGAGGCACGGAACAAATCTTCATTGCTGCTCTACAAACGCCCGCCGATCCAGGCGGCGAGAAGGTTGCGGATACACCGTGACGACTTCAAACGAGGAGGCGACAAAGATGGGCGCAGAAGTGGTGACTCCGGGGGACGCTGCGTGAGATCTGACACCAGAATCAATTGCGCACGGGTACGATGCTGAACCGGGAGACCCCCCTGGGTTGCAGCCATCTCGGCCGCCAGTCCCGCCGGCGATAGCGCGCGCGCCTTGTCCGGTGCGACCAGGCAGGGGACCATGCGGTTCAATGAACTGAAGCGGAAGATCGGCGGCATCTCGCAGCGAATGCTGACGCTGACTTTGCGGGGATTGGAACGAGACAGACTGGTTACGCGAACCGTATACGCCACGATTCCGCCGCGCGTTGATTACGCGCTGACCTCTCTCGGGCATTCGCTAAGGACCCCTGTGGAAGCCCTTGGCCTATGGGCCATCGCGCATCTCCCGGCCATTGAACAGGCGAGGCAGGCGTTCGACCTCAGTTGCAAGAGGAACTCTGAGTTTGAGCAGCCTTATTGACATCCTCCCCCTCACGTCCTGACCGTGGTAGGCGCGAGGCACTATTTTCTAACCCACTGCCCGTCAGAAGTTTTCACGTAAGCCCCCGGCGCCGCTTTATCTATGGCTTTCTGCCCAGCCAGGACGGCTACTTGATCCAGAGTGGCGCCATTCTTCTTAGCAATCGCCTCGTAGGCGGCGCGACGTTGGGCATTGATATCGGCGGCAAGCTTTACGGCGTCCGGGGTTGGGTTGACCACCCCTAGAAAACCATTGGGTTGTTCGCCGACCAGCCCTTGTGACTTGGCGCTGTCCAAGTCAAGCGCCAGAGCCAATGTACTGCAGGCCAGTAAGAGCACCGCTATCAGTCGTGCCGTGGTTTTCATTAACCGCTCCTAAAACAATTTGCTGTCTTCGGTAAGTTTATCAACATCCTTTTCCACCTTGAGGCGGATCTCGTGATCGATCTTCACATTGAGATTGATGGTGATTGGATCTTTGGGTGCCTCCAATGCGATCCGTGGAGTACAGGCTGCCAGTGGCAGTAAAGCCCCGAGCCAAAAGATTTTCATGATGAGTCCTTCGCACAATGTCAGCGTGAGCCTTCCGCCGGTTTTCGCTCCAATGCCCGTCGGGATAGTTCATCAGCAATACGCAAGCTGCGTAATAGTTCCAGCACATTTTCCTGGTGCGTGTAGTTTAGTACTATCGGCTGGTTATCTTGCAGTGGGTTCTGGCCCTTGATGGTCACGGCAGCATCCAGCCAGCCATCCGGTTTCATATTCACGCGCGCCTGAAAATCATGGATTGCCACGTTACTCAGCGTATCCAGCGCAAACTGGGCCGCACGGTTGGACTGGCCCATGGCGGTGACGCCCGCGGATGGCGAAACCTTAAGCGATAGCAGGCCTTCATTGCGCATGATCCCTCCTTGCAAGGCCAGAGAATCCTTCATCAACTGCAGTGGCAAAACCCCGCCCACGCGGCCCACGAGCTGAACTGTCGGGTTCGGGTCGTTCTGCAGGGCGGCTACCTCCGCGAGGTCGATGCGGCTCACGGTCACGGGCTGAAACTGCGGGGAGGGCCATTGCAGGGCAGGGGCGCGCAAGTTGCCGCCCAGTACTTCGGCGTAAACGTCCGTCAGGCTCCAGGTGGCCAGGTCCGATTGCATCGTCATGTGCACGTTGCGTACCGGGGTGCCCACATCTAACTCGGCCAGCATGATCGGCCCAATGCTGGCGAGAGTCAGCCCGTCTTGCCGCCATTCGACATGCACGGTCCCATCGCCGCCTGCCGCCAGAATGCCTCCCCAGTCCAACGCGAGCCCGGACGCGGTAATATCCCCTCGCAACTGCCAGTGATCCTGCCACTCCCAGCGGCCTTGGCCTTTGAGTTGCCCATTCTGGAAGGTGACGCCAAAGCTGCGGCTCATGCCAGTGGACAGGGGGGTCGTTATCTGCACCGTGCCTTGCGCACCTGTTTTCCTTCCATAACTAGTCAGCAATGCGGTCAGAGCCAACTCCGACTGCCAGGCGGGCACGCGCAGCTTGGCGTTGCCCTGCCGGCCTTCGACAGCCAACTGTCCGTCGATGCCCGGCAATGCACCGCGCGTTGTCACCGCTCCACCGGCCTTGATCTGCAAGTCACCGAATATCCCCTGTGGGCTAAGGCGTAATGGGGTCGTAGCGATAATCGTTATTGGCTTGATCAGCGTGGTTCCGATCAGCCCCTCACTTATCGTGGCGCGGCTGCCAGCGCCTAGAAACCACTGGTCGCCTTTGCCATACCAAGGCGCAACCAGCGTCAGGGTTCCGCCCTTCATATATAACGGAGGCCGAGAGCTGCACTCGACCGAGCCTTTCCAGTTTCCCAGTGTATAGCTGGCGTTGAGCACTCCCGCGATGGGTTGGTTGCCATAGTGACCATTGAACTTCGCCTGTGTCGCCCAGCGCGGCGCGTGAAAGTCGGCTACTGGCAAATGCAGCGCCAGCAGGAGGCTTGGCCCCTTGACAGTCAGGCTGGCCGGCTCGCCCGTGAGGCCTGCGGCATCGATACGCCCCTGCCAAGACCCAGTCAGGTCATGGCCGGCCGCTTTGCCGGCCAGCTCAAGCCGCCCTTGCCAGCCCCACTGGACTTGCTGCCAGGACAATAAGCTGTCGACGGTTCTAACGCTGAAGTCTCGATATCGAAGGTCGGCAGAGACGGTACTCTTGCCGACTAGTGCCAGCGGCAGAACCACCGGACGAGGCCAGCTCAGGCGCAGTTCGTCTGGGAGCCGTATCGCCGCAGGCAACACCGCCAGTTCCTGCTGATTCCAGCGTAGCGGCACCGTACCGGCCAGCTTGGGTCCGTCCAGCGTCAACATGCCCTGGCCGCGTGCCACGCCGCCGCCCTCCGTATTCAGGTTTAGCTGCACTGTACCTTGCGGGCCTGTCGCCCGCAGGTCCAGGCTCAAGGCATTCACCCCGTCCAAGTTCCCGCTGGCCTGGAGCCCTTGCCGAGCGTCCAGGCTCCAGCCGCCCCCGATCGCAACCGGTGCCCCCAGCACCGCGTTCAACTGCCATTGCTTGGCAGCGAGGCTGGCCTCAATGGTCGTATCTGTCCGTTCCGACTGCCCCCTATAACCCAATTGTTGCCCCTGCGCCTGCAAAGTGCCGTCCAGCCGATTGGCCTGCCACAATCCATTGCTCATGAAGGTCAGCCCGCCCAGGAGCTCGGGGGCAATGTCAGCCGCCTGAACTTGCCCTTGCGCGGTCCAACGCCCGGAAATGCGGTCATAGGCAGCGGCCGCTATGCTGCGCCGATACGATGCCTGTACTTGCCAGCGCTGCTCGCGCTGGCGAATGACCACCGCTAGGGGCGGCAAGCCGGGAATGGAGAAGGCGTCGATTGAGAGATCGAAGGGCGGCATCCAGGGGGGTGGAATCAGCTCTTCCGCACCTGCTGTTTCGCATTTGGGCAGGCTCATGCTGGTCATGGTGATCGTCACCGGGCGCCAGCCGGTGACCCGCAATCGTTCGCCAAGTGCGCTGACACAGCCATTTTTCAGTCTTTGCCACTGCGCCAGTTCCAGTCCGCCCTGCCAGTTGAGGCCCTGGGCACGCATACCGTATGCATAAGCTATGATCACCATCGCTAGTAGTATCCCTAGTGGCAGCAGGGCTAGCAGAATCAGCCAACGATAGTAGCGACGCACAAACGCAAGACGAGAGCTCATCCTCATTTACCGGTCATCCTACCTATGGTTCGCAAGGGGGGGCGGCCTCCAGTCGCAAGTATGCCGCATCCCGCTCGTCATCCGATTTTGGCCGGGCGCCTGCTCCCATGCCGCTCCGCACTGACGACCCACCCTCAATCGTTCACGAGTGTTTGCGCGCCCGCTTGGATATCTTGAGCGCCCAGATTCGCATCTCCAGCTCATCGGCCTGAGCGAACCCGCACTGGGAGGAGAGAACCTTGGCATAGCCAGGAGAGTCGAGCCAGCGATTTCCCRCAGTCCATCATCCTGGCGGTCGCGCGCCTCCTCAAATGCGTACCAGATCGACACTGCGGCCGCCACGAGCCCGATGACGAAGTGCCGGCCTCTAGGTATGCACAAGTAGCTCACCAGTGTTCCTGCTTGGCGAGGCCTCGTGGATTGGGGCCTTCCTGCAAACTTAGCAGGCAATGGTATGAAAATCCAAGCGCCGCGTGCAGCACCAACGCCACCACGACACTACTGTCCTTGCCACCGCTGTAGGCAATGACCACCGGATGCGCAGCTTGCAACAGGCGAAGGATCGCACCTAAAGCACGGTCTATCTTCCGCTCATTGGATCGAACGCGCCCTGTGGAAACAGCTAAATGGTCTGACACATGGTAGAGACCCCTCGTAGGAAAGAAAATGGCGCTCCCGAGGGAGCGCCGAAGGTTAAGAATGGCCGGGGGCTGGGGTCAGCCGAGTGCGGCCGAGACGATGGAACTGCCAATGGCATAGACGACGGGTCACCGCATCGGCTCCTTGCTTCCCGGCTGCGTGTGATGGTCACAAGCGGCCAGCACGCGCAGGACGAGGTAGAGCAGGAAAAGAGATTTCACGAGTTTCATGGGATGCCCTGTACGGGGGACAGGGCAGCCCCGATGGGGCGTGCCCCATCGGGTTAAAGACAAAAACTAGGCAGCGAGCGCCACCAGGTCAATCACTGCGTCGGCCTCATCAACCGACTCAGGCGTGTGGGAAATGAAGAATTCCCGCTCATAGCCGCCCTGACGGAGCACCTCGCGCTTCATTTGCATGAAGGCGCGTTTGCGCTCCGGGTCGAGCGGGCCGTCGGCCTCATCTGTGAACAGCGTCTGGAAGGGCTGACCCGAGTCCTGCGCCCGGTAGAGCGCAATACCACGGGTCAAACACTCATTGATCCAGATCTTTTGCCCGCCAGACAGCAAAGCGAAGTTCTTCACGCTGTCCCGGTCGGCGTCATTCACCTCGATCTCGAAGCCCTCACGCTTCTCGCCATTGGCCAGCGTCGTCTGCGTCTGAGTCGCGATGGTGAATCGCGCTCCATAGCAGGCGAGCAACAGGTCGTTGACGATCCGCGTGAGCGCCGGACCGGCGTCGTCGATGGACAGCGCGATCACGCCGTCGTTGCCGAGCGCCTTCGCCAGCAGCTTCCACTGCGCGATTTCGTCGGAGAGCCGATCGGCCTTGCCCTGTACCGCAGGCTGGCCGGACAGCACCAACTCCAAGCGTTCGCGCTCGGTCGCAAGACCGGTTTGCTGGCGAATCAATGCCTCGATCCGGGCATCCAGCGCAACCACTGCCTCGCGGCTCTGTCGCAGACGGGTGTCCAAGGCGGCGATGAGGCCGGTGACGTCCTCAGTTGCCAGCCCGGACAACTCGCGCTGCACCACCGACAACTGCGACTCGGCTTCGGCAACGTCCCGGTCATACCGGGCCGTGCTGGTGGCTTCCTCGTCAGGCAGAGCGGTCGCGTCGCGTTGTGCCTGCGCCAACCCTTCCTGCGCCACATCCAACATCGGCTTCTTGGCCGCGAGGGCGGTCAACCGTTGCAACTCCTGCTGATCGCGTGCCAGTGCCGTCTGCAAGGCCGCCAGGGCGGCGCGTTGGGCTGGCAACTCACCCAGGGCTTCCGCCATCGGCTTCATCGACTGCTGCTTCGCCTGGTAGCTGGCCCGCAGATCCTTCACGAGGATGACCTGCTCGGCCAGCTTGCCCTTGGCGTCACGCGCCTGCGCGAGCAACGGGCACGTGCTGTGCATGGGATCGGCCCGGCATGGCACCGTCTCAATGACATCGGCCTGGCCCTTCAACGAGGTGGCGAACTGGGCGGCGGACCTTCCGCGCGCTTCTAGTCCCTGCAACTCGGTCGCGAGCGCGGCATGCTGCGCCTGCTGTGCGTCCAAGCTGCTGACCGCCTGCTGTAGCGTGGCAAACTCGCCCTGCTTCTGGCCGATGATCATTTGCAAGGCGTCGCGCTGCTCGGCGGCCGCGAGGATGGCCGGCCCTTCGGCCAACATCAGCTTGCGGCCGGCGATCAGCTGCTCCAACTCCCGGCGCCTCGTGGCGGCGCGGGTGGCCGCAACACGCTGGTCAGCATCCAACTGCCGCCGGCGCGCTCCCAGCTCGGTTTCCCGTTGCCTGAGTTCGCGCAGACGCGCTTCGGTAGCCGCGCTTGCGCTTTGCTTGGCCGCCAGTGTCGCGCGCTCCTGCAGGAGCTTCGCGCCATCGGCAGTCTTCGCATCGCGGTCGCTACGCGCCCCGGTCAGCCGTGGGAGTGATTCGTGCCGAGGAAACGGTAATACCAGATGATGGCAGCACCGAAGCTGACGAGCGCAGGCTGTTCTACGTAGCACTCACACGCGCCAAGGACTGGCTTTATGTAAGCACTGCAAAGAAGAACCCAACTTCACGATTTGTGATCGAGGCCGACTTGGCCTAGCAAGGGCATGGGATACTAGGCATACCGGCGGTTGATTTGGAGCCGCCACAACCGTTCGGAGCCCGTTTGGATAATTCAAGGATGGGCGACTTTGCGTTACAGCACCGCCCATTGCGATATAGACCATGGCCTCGGACACATCAGGACGCCGCTCGTAGTCCCTGACAAGGCGACGCCAGCGAATCATCCAACCGAAGATACGTTCCACCACCCACCGCGAAGCCTACCTGATACTCGTGACGGCGCACCACCTGTACGACGAAATCGAGCGTCGCAGCCTTAGCTATCAAAGTGCGACGATCGTACGCACCATCTACAAACAGATGCTTCAGTCCCGGCCAGCRCTTCTTTAGCGCCTCCAGAACCGCCAATGCCCCGGTACTATCGGCGATGTCCGCAGTCAGGTTCACCATCAGAAACCGGCCATTCGTATCCACGGCAATATGCCGCTTGCGCCCGACGATCTTCTTTCCCGCGTCATAGCAGCGCTCTTTTGCCGCCGGCGCTTTCACCGATCGGCTAGCGTGCCTGTATCTGCTGGGGTCGCGCCAGGGACTCTTGACGCGGCTATCACTTCTGCCCGAGAGCCTGCCACCTTTGGCCCTTTGACATGCCGCAGACCGAAGGCGCGCCATACCAATTGATTGAAACGGCAGACTCCGCGAAAACTTGGATTACAAACAGGCATGCGGTGTTAAACCTGTCCGCTCAAGATGTACGAAAGGATGTCGTCCGATGACGGCTCTCCCCAAGTGCGAGCAGCAAGCCAGCGAAAGAAGCTGGACTGCGCAAGTTTGGTGGGCTTCTTTGAAGTGACAAGCCGTAGATCCGCGGCGGCGCATTGCTCGTTGTACTCGGTGATCAGCGAGGCCTGTTCCTCGGCCGACAGTTCCAGGAAATACCGCTGTGCGTCGGGAAGACGCGCAGCAATATACTGATCCTTCGCTTCGGCGGGAGTTCTGGCACTTGCTGTCTTGGAGGCCCGTGCCTCACCACGCTTTTCCTCGCCTATCTCAGCGCCCTTGCCCCAATCCTCAGTCAGCGATTTGCGGAAGTAGGCGGCCACGTTATCCACGGCAGGAGAGTTCTTCTTTGCGACCCGAGCGCGCGTGTACGCGACCGCTTGCTTGACTCGGTCCGCCCCATAGGTGCGAACCATCTTCTTTGCCTCGGTGAGAGGTACTCCAAGCTTTACTACTGCCTGGACCAGGTCAGAGTGCTGCTGCTCCTCCTGGGACGTGGGTTCCTTGCGGTTGATCTTGAACTGCAAATCAGTCACTGACCTGCCGTTCTTGTGTTCGATGAGCTCGATCAGATGATCTGAGACGGTGTTGATCTCTGAGATACACGGATTGAGCACAGCACGCTTGAAGATCTTATATTCCTTGTACTTTGTCTCGCTCTCCTCTCGACCCAGGATCAGATTGCGAAAAACGGGCAATGGAATACGAGCAGTGACCCCTACTCTCTCATAGCGAACTGTGTTCTCCCAGAGAGCTAGCGAGTGAGCACGACGAAACAGCTTTGCGATGCGCATGTCGATCATGGCGAATCGCTCCGGGTTGAGCAGTTCCTCCGAGATCTGAGGCGCAAAGGAATAGGAAAGCTGAGAGCCGGTGATCTTTGCACCGGCCACCAGCGTCGAACCGGTCCAGGTCGCAGTCCCATCGCTGTTCAGTTGGTCCCAGTCCACAACCGTGCGCATCAGGGATTTGGCAGTCTCCTTGATGTAGCCTGTGTCCTTAGTGGTCAAGCCGAGACCAGCCATCATCTCCGGAATCGAGATCTGGAAGATGTTGGGCGCATCGCTCTTCGAAAGCCTATGCTCGATCGCGTTTTTGATAAGAGCGTTGAAGAGGCGCCGCTGCTGAAGAGTGAGAGCCCCTCCGACGGGCGAGAGATGAATTGCCTGGACAGCCTTCTTGAATGGCTCTGGCACTTCGGGTTGCTGGAACAGGGC
>NZ_JBFTLX010000111.1:0-21167 GCF_056396665.1 Cupriavidus sp. 05T313
ACCAGGCCGACCTGCAGGAATCGAATGACCGCCTCAAGGGCGACCTGGTGCTGGTGCGATACCGGGCCGCGCCCCATCGTTCCCCTTATGGGGATCGCAACCCGCTCATGCTGTCGCCCCAGGAGCGTGCCGGGGCCAACCTGATGCAGGTACTCGCCGCCAATATGGCCAAAGCGYTGACGCCGTTTGAGACCGCTGCGATGTCSCACTTTGAAGATCCTGTGCCGCCGCCGGATGGCTGCCATGCGCTGTTCGAGGACCACATGCATGACTCGCTGGCGGGCTTCTACATGGCAGGSGCCGTGACCGAGCTCGATCGCAACACGGCCATCGAGAATGTGTGCCGCAAGCATGCGGCCAACCGGCCGCTCAGCGGGTTCGAGSTGAAGATCTACAAGGAAAACCGGGCCTGGATCGACCGCCGGATGACGCCGCCGGAGGTTGACCAGGGGCCGAATTGCAAGGCCGAGATTGGCGCCGTCTTCCCGGTGCAGACCGATGCGGATGTCGGAGACCTGCGCGACTGGGTGATCGTGAGCCAGACCAACACGCGGCGGGAGGGCGGTGGCTACCTGCGGGACCGAGCCATCTTTAGCGAGCTGTAACGGGGACCAGTCCCGGCCGGCGCGRCAGGCACCCATTTTTTGAATGGTGTTCGGCACCGATTGGCGAACAATGTGCCGACCGGGTTGCCGTGACCGGAGCACGGTCTGTTAAATGCGGGCGTCATCGCCGAGGATCGAGGTATTGGGCACGAGCCGATCGTGTCCATCTATTCGATCAGGAAAATGATCGGCGGACTAGTCAAAGCCAACGCCAGCAAACCGGCGAAGTCACGCCAGCGCCAGTAACCTAACGGCATGCCTTCAGCTGCCGCCGCCGATATGCGGTCTGCCAGGGTCTATATTCCTTGGGCAACATGCGCCAACCGCAACCGGAGCGCAGACGCTGTTGGTTGCCGTCCCGGTTCTCGTGTTCGCGTTCCTCGCTGCGATGTCGGCGACCGGCTACGCGTGGCTGGATTGGCGGACTTACACGGTCGTCATGCCTGTCACGGTGCATGAGGATATCGTCGATGTGCCTTCGTCCGCTTTGGTTGATGAAAAACCGATCGTAGTCCTCGCTCCAGCTACCAAATGCAAGCTGACAGCGGGCCGCTGAAGCCCGCCTGTTTCACCGCTAACGTGTCGCCACGATAAAGAACCTCGGGAACGGCAGCAGCACGGAGCCGTCCGCCATCGGCGGATAGGCTCGCGCCACTTCCGCCGTATAGCGCTCCAGGTAGGCCGCCCGCTCCGCTTCGTCCAGCGGATCCAGGAACGGGCGCAGGCCGGTACCCTTGAACCACTCCACGATCGCGGCCGGGCCATCCGCCAGCGCGTGATGGTAAGTGGTGTGCCACACATCGACCGTGGCACAGTGCGCGCGCAACAGCGCGTAGTACCAGGCCGCGCCCGGCAGTGCGGTGCGCGCCTGCGCGGCGGCGGCCAGCTTGCCGGCCCACGGGCCGTCGGCGGCGACGTCGCGCATCAGGCGGTGCGCCGGCGTGTCCAGCGTGTCCGGCACCTGGATCRCCAGGCTGCCGCCCGGCGCCAGCTTGGCGGCGAGCGCGGGCAGCAGGCGCGCGTGGTCGGGCAGCCATTGCAGCACGGCGTTGGCGAGGATCACATCGTAGGGTCCCGGGTCGTCCCAGGTTTCGATGCTGCTGACTTCGAACTTCAGCTCCGGCAGCCGCTTGCGCGCGGCCTCGACCATGTCGGCCGAGCTGTCCAGCCCGGTCACGCGGGCGCCGGGAAAGCACGCGGCCAGCACCTCGGTCGAGTTGCCCGGGCCGCAGCCGATATCCACCGCCACGCGCGGCTCGCGCCCTGGCACGGCGGCCAGCAGGTCCCGGACCGGACGGGTCCGTTCGTTCTCGAATTTCACGTACTGCCTGGCTGACCAAGTCATTGCTGCTCCTTTGCGGGTTCGGTTCCGGTGCTTGGTGAATGCGTCGATACGCTGGCGTTCTTCACGCCGATGGCGGCCTCGCCCGGCGCAGCACGGCCTTGCCCTTCGCGGTGAGCAGGACCACAGCCTGCGCGCGCGGCACGCCCGCCGCGCACTCCATGTCGACCAGGCCGGCCGCGTTCGCGTCCTCCCACGCGGAAAGCCGCGGGCAGGAAGTGCGCCATGCCTCCATGGTGTCGGCATAGGTGCGCGGCCCGGCTGCCAGCCAGGCCAGGAATTCCAGCAGATTGCCTGCATGCGACGCGGCAGGCAAACCGGCATCCCCGGCCTGATCCTGCCCTCCAACCCTGTCTTGCTGCATGGCCGTGCTCCAGCGCGATGCGATTCACGCCGTCAGCATAGGCCCGAACTGCTATGATTTCCAATGCATCCTGAGTACAAAATCCATACCCTGAGAGTATCGCAATGATCGAGCTACGCCGGCTGCGCGCCTTCGTCGCGTTGGCCGAAGAAGGACACGTCACCCGCGCCGCCGAGCGCCTGGGCATGCAGCAACCGCCGCTCACGCGCTTGTTGCGCGGCCTGGAGGCCGAACTCGGCGTATTGCTGATGCGGCGCCTGCCGCGTGGTGTGCGGCCTACCGAGGCCGGGCTGGCGTTGCTGGAGGAAGCCCGCGCGGTGCTGGCGCGAGCCGAAGGCGTGGCCGAGGTGGTGCGCCGTGCCGCGGCCGGGGAGCAAGGGCGGCTCGCCGTCGGCTTCACCAGTTCCGCCGCCTCGCACCCTTTCGTCCCCGCCGTGCTGCGCAGGTTTCGCGAGAGCGTGCCGGGCGTTGCCGTCACGCTGGAGGAAGCCGGCACCAGCGAACTGGTGGACGCGATCCTGCATGAGCGGCTCGACGCGGCCTTCGTGCGCTCGCCGGTGGGCAGCACCACCGGGCTGTTGCTCGATGCCGTGCTGGAGGAGCCGATGCTGGCCGCGCTGCCGGCCGGGCACCCGCTGGCAGCGGATGCCGGCGCCTTGCCGCTATCGGCGCTGGCGCGCGAGCCGTTCATCCTCTACCGCCGCCCGGCCGGGCCGGGGCTGTACGACGCCATCCTGACCGCATGCCGCGCGGCGGGCTTCAGCCCGCTGGTGGCGCAGGAAGCGCCGCGCCTGCCCGCCACGCTGAGCCTGGTGGCGGCAGGCCTTGGTGTTTCTGTGGTACCCGCCTCCATGCGCCGCCTGGGCGGCGACGACATCGCCTACCGCGCGCTTGCCGGCAGCCCGTCGCTGACTGCCCCGCTGCACCTGGCGATGCGCCAGGCCAACCTGCCGGCAGCCGTCATGCGCTTGCGCGCGCTGGTGTACGAGATGCTGCCGCCGGAAGGGCCGGCCGCGTGAAGACCGGCATCATGGCCTGATTCGCGGGCATCCCTGATCTGCCCGGCAGACAACAGGCCCTGAAGAGCGGATTTCCGGTGCTCCGGCGCTGGTACACCAGCCCTCCGTAAGCGCCTTTCCGCCATCGCGGACGGCTACCGCGGGCGATCTGAGCCGGCCGGTCGAAATCCGCTCGCAAGATGAGATGGGCCAGCTTCTGTCGGGCATCTCCCAGATGCAGGACGGCCTGGCGCAAACCGTGCTGTCGGTACGCACCGGCAGCGAAACGATCGCGGCGGCAACCAGGCAAATCGCCGCGGGCAACGTCAACCTGTCATCGCGCACCGAGCAGCAGGCCGCCTCGCTCGAAGCAACCGCGGCCAGCATGGAAGAGCTGACCACCACCGTGAAGCAGAACGCCGATAACGCGCGCCAGGCCACGGTGCTGTCGGCAACAGCAACGCAAACCGCCAACCACGGCGGCGAAGTGATCCGCAACGCGGTCGCGACCATGGGYGAGATCAACGAAAGCTCCACCCGCATTGCCGACATCATCAGCATCATCGAGGGCATCGCCTTCGAGACCAATATCCTGGCGCTGAATGCGGCTGTGGAAGCGGCTCGCGCGGGCGAACAGGGGCGCGGCTTTGCCGTCGTCGCCGGCGAGGTGCGCACTCATGGGCGAGATCTCCGCCGCATCGGTCGAACAGAACAGCGGCATCGACCACGTCGCGCACGCGGTGAGCCAGATGGACGAAGTGACGCAACAGAACGCCTCGCTGGTCGAGGAGGCGGCAGCCGCCGCGCAATCGCTGGAGGAGCAAGCCAGCAGGTTGAAGGACACGGTGGCCGTCTTCAGGCTGGGCAACCAGGCCGTGGCCAGCGCCGCCAGCCGCGCGCCCGCGCCGAAGGCCGTCACTGTCTCGCCGCGGGGGGTTGCGCCGCGTGCAAGCGCTGCGGCTGCGCCGGCGGCATCCTCATCGGCTTCGGACTGGTCGTCCTTCTGAAGCCGATGCACGCTCGCCCGCGTCAGTGCCTGGCCAGTTCCCATGCGCTGCGCGACCGCCTGGCGTTCGCGGCAAGCCAGCCGCGCAAGGTGCGCGGGTACCTGAATGCGCGTCCGGATCAGTCCGGCGACCTAGTTCTCGCCGGCCACAAGCGACTTCGTGATCCGTTCGAGCACTGGCAGCCATGTGCCGCGCCCCGCGTCGCGGCAGGCCAGGATCAGCAGAAGCTCCTGGTCTGGCGTATAGATGTCGAAGTGCTGCACGTAAATCGTGCCCTGGTCGCCGCTTCGAGTGTAACTGATGGCAATGGCAGGCCAGCCGCCAACCGTCTCAAGTCGCGGACTGGTGATCGACAGCAATTGCCTGCCGGACTTCCTGAGCGAATCCCGGATCAAGCGTTCGAAGCCTGCGCCGAACGCCTTGAGCATGTCCTCATCGAATTTGCGCACCTGCCTGAACGAAACGCCCGGCGGCTGAATCGAGTTGATCACGACGGCTGCATACGGGCCACTGGGGTTCGACACGGCGTGAAGGAGGTTCAGCCGGTCCCCCCCCGATGCATGGCGCGTGATGTCGGTCGCGGCATCGAGCGTCACCTCGCGGCCCCGGCTTTGCGCCTCCGACAACAGCGTCCATCCCTTCGGCAACTGAATCTCAACGTGCCGCGGGAGCTTGACGGGCAATAGCGCTACGTCCTCGCCGCCCAGCCCGGACGCGGAATACGCGAGCACGCAGGCAAGCATGCCTGCCTGGATGAGCCTGCTGCAAAACCGTGCCATTCGGCCCCCTCCGCTCGCGACGCGTTGGTCTCGCAAGGCAATTCTAGGCCATGCCAGCGACGGCCGGTTCCGCGGTTTCAGGGAACACCGGGCGTCCCCGGACGCCAAGGTGCTTTCCGGCCTCGTCGCCGGACAGTCGCCCRCTGAATTCGCCGTGCAGAACGGCGTATCCGAGAACACGGTCCGCAAGCAGGTCGCCTCCCTGAAGTTCAAGATGAACGGCAGCCGGAGCGTGGAACTCGTAAGGCTCGCGCTCATGCACCGTTAATCGCGCTGGCGACGGCCACCGCCTCGCCAGACACGCCCCCTTCCGCCTCGTCGATGCCTCGTACCGAGGTCAGGCTTCGGCAACCGGGGGCGACGCGGCCATCCTTGCTCCACCTCCCCCTGCGCAGCGCGATCGCCTGCCTATCCCGCTGACGCGGCAAGTGGCGGTCTGCCGCCGCGCTGCGTCTCGCGCGCGTTTTCCGCTTCCACTTCAAGGGAGCCCGGGGCGCGCGCAGGCCCGCGCCGGTAAGCCAATGCGGCCGGCAGGCCAATAACCCTGTCGCGCTATCACCTTTGTATTCTTTTCGACACATTCAGTTACAATGCAAACGATATTGATAATGATTTGTATTTCTATTTATAAAGCAACAGGCCAACGGTTTCCCGCCATCTCCCCGGCCGTCTCGAAACATCCTGAAAATACCGATGAACCTGAACATGCCGAAGCGCGCCGCACTCCGCCAACCCCGCCGGAGGCGCCACACCGTTTCCCTGACCACCGTGGCATTGAGCCTCCAGGCCATCGGTACGGCCTTCGCCCAGGCGCCGGCGGCCCAGCCGTCAGTTGGCAAGGCGGATGCAGCGGAGCTGCCAGCGGTGACGGTGYGGGCCAGCAACGCCGACGAAACGCCGACCGGCCCGGTGCACGGGTTCGTGGCCAAACGCAGCGCGACAGCGACCAAGACCGACACTCCCTTGATGGAAACGCCGCAGTCCATCTCCGTGATCACCCGCGACCGCATCGAAGCGCAAGGCGCCCAGTCGGTGCAGCAGGCGCTGGGTTACAGCGCCGGCGTCTATGCCGGCCCGTATGGCAATGACAACCGGGGCGACTGGGGCAAGTTCCGCGGTACGGACTTCACGCAATACCAGGACGGTTTGCTCAACCAGGTCGGCTTCTATAACAACGTGCGCACCGACGTCTACGGGCTGGAACGCATCGACGTGCTGCGCGGCCCGTCGTCGATGCTGTTTGGCCAGGGCGCGGTCGGAGGGATCCTGAACCTTGTCAGCAAGCGCCCGCAGGCCGAAGYCGCCCGCGAGATCGGCGTGCAGTTCGGCAACTACAACCGCAAGCAGGTCCAGGCCGACCTGACCGGGCCGCTGGATGCCGACGGCAAGTGGCTGTACCGGCTGGTGGCCCTTGCGCGCGACAGCGATACCCAGGTCGACTACGTCAAGGACAACCGCTACCTGATCGCGCCCTCCCTCACATTCCGGCCCAGTGCCGACACGTCGTTCACTTTGCTTGCCAACTTCCAGCGAGATGAAAGCGGCACGTCGGTGGGCTTCTATCCCTGGCGCGGGACGCTGTACTCCAACCCGGCGGGCCAGATTCCCGATCACCTGTTCAGCAGCGAACCGGGCTTCGACCGGTACACCGCCGAACAGGCCTCCGTCGGCTACCAGTTCGAGCACAAGGCGAGCGACACCTGGACGGTGCGCCAGAACCTGCGCTATTCGCACAGCACGGTCGACTACCGCAGCATCTATGCGGCGGGCTTTACCGGCGCGACGCATGGCTGGGTGCCGGGCAGCGATACGCTGATGCGCCGCACGGTCTACCTGAACCAGCCCACGCTGAACGCATTTGCCATCGATAACCAGGCACAGGCGACATTCCGGACGGGCAGCATCGGCCATCGGCTGCTCACCGGCCTGGACTACCAGCACGCCGAGATTACCGGCCGCACCGGCGTGGGCGGCACCGCCGCGCCGCTCAACGTATTCAATCCCGTCTACGGCAACTTCGTCGCGCCGGCATCGACACGCGATCTCAACCCCAGCACACAGGCGCAGACCGGCATCTACCTCCAGGACCAGCTCTCCTGGAACAAGTGGCTGCTGATGCTTGGCCTGCGCTACGACTGGTCGCGCGCATCGCAGGACAACACGCCGTCGGCCTCGCGCGACGACAACGAACTGACTAAGCGATTCGGCCTGATGTACCAGTCCGACATGGGCCTGAATCCATACGTGAGCTACTCGGAATCCTTCCAGGGCCTCGCCGGTTTCAACAAGGCCAACCAGGCCTTCAAGCCGCTGCGCGGCTCCCAGTGGGAGGCCGGGATCAAGTACCAGCCGCCGGGCAAGAACGCCATGCTGACCGTGGCCGCCTTCGACATGCGGGAAAAGAACCGCAAGACCGCCGGCGTGGTCAACGGCATGCCGGACACCGTGCAGGTGGGCGAGGCGCGTACGCGCGGCATTGAAGTGGAAGCCACGGCCTCGCTGTCGAACCGGCTCGACGTGATTGCCAGCTACACCTACCTGGACGCCCGCGTGACCGAAGGCAGCGCCGCCGAAATCGACAAGCGCCTGGCCAGCACGCCGTCGAACATGGCCTCGCTGTGGGCAACCTACAAGTTCAACCTGTTCGAACTGCCGGGCTTCGCCGCCGGCGGCGGCGTGCGCTATGTCGGCCCGAGCTACGACGGCACGGACCAGAACAAGGTCAGCGGCGTGACGCTGTTCGATGCCATGCTCGCCTATGACCATGGCCCGCTACGCGTCGCGCTCAACCTGACCAACCTGTTCGACAAGCAATACGTCACCACTTGCCTGGCACGTGGCGACTGCTACTTCGGCGCGCGGCGGACCGTTGTGGGCAGCGTGACCTACCGCTTCTGAATCCGGCCGCGGGGGTGCCAGGCCGCGCGCTTGCTGCCTTCCTTCGATCCGTGCCTTGCGTAGCCCGTCGCCAGATGGCGTCGCTAATGGCTGATCATCCAGGGCCGCGTGCCGGGAAAGGACTTGGCGCCGTCCGGCTTGCCGGCCAGCCGGGCACTCCCCCCCGAGCAGCCGCAGCCGGGCCCGTGGCGGTGCCCCTGCGAACTGACCGGCGCATGGGCGCTGCGCTCGTTACCGGCATGCGCGGCACGCCGGGCCGACGGCATCAGCGCCAGCATCGTCGCCGTGACCATGCGCGGCGCTTCCTGGCCGCAGCCGGGACACGCCTGAGGCGCATCGCGATCGTCGATGCGCCGCACCGCGCTGAAGGTGCCGCAATCCACGCACGCGTATTCATAAATGGGCATTCAGGTCTCCGCTCGGTTGGAACCGGCCGGCGCGGTCCGTGCGAATACGGGAATCCGCGCCGGCCGCCGGTTGCTTCAGATCGCTTCACATCGACCCGGCGCTCGTCAGGCTACGTCAGGCCAGGTCGGGTGAGAGGAGCACATCGGCACCTCCCTTGATATGCACAGTGGGTCCATTGGCCTCCGGCCGGATATCGAAGTCGAAGATCTGCGTCGGTATCCATAGCGTGGCGCAGGAGTTGGGTATGTCCACGACGCCACTGATATGCCCCTGCACAGGCGCCGTGCCCAGGATGGCGTAGGCCTGCGCGCGCGAGTAGCCGAACTTGGTCAGGTATTCGATCGCGTTCAGGCAGGCCTGCCGGTAGGCGACGTTGACATCCAGGTAGTGCTGCTTGCCGCTTTCATCGACCGAGATCCCCTCGAAGATCAGGTAGTCGTTGTAGGTCGGCGTGATCGGGCTGGGCTTGAAGATGGGATTCTTGATGCCGTACTTCGCCATCCCCCCCTTGATCACGTTCACCCGCATGTGCACCCACCCCGCCATCTCGATGGCGCCGCAGAAGGTAATCTCGCCGTCGCCCTGGCTGAAGTGAAGATCGCCCACCGACAGCCCCGCGCCATCCACATACACCGGGAAATACACCCGCGAGCCGCGCGACAGGTCCTTGATATCGCAGTTGCCACCGTGCTCACGCGGTGGCACCGTGCGCGCGCCCTCTGCCGCCGCCCGTTTCGCGCCGTCGCCCTGGAGCTTGCCCATGTGCGCGGTCGCGGCGAACGGCGGGTTGGCCAGCGGCGGCACGCGGTCCGGGTCGGTCTTGATCAGGCCTACCTCGCGTTCGTTCCAGGTCTGCAGCAGCTTGGGATCGGGCAGGCAACCGATCAGCCCCGGGTGGATCAGCCCCGCGAACTGCACGCCGGGCACGTGGCGCGACGTGGTGTAGACGCCGTGGAAATCCCAGATGGACTTCTGCGCCTGCGGGAAATGGTCCGTCAGGAAGCCACCGCCGTTCTTCTTCGAGAAGAAGCCGTTGAAGCCCCACTGGCTCTCCTGCTTGGCGCCCACGTCGAGCAGGTCGACCACCAGCAGGTCCCCCGGCCCGACGCCATGCACGCCCACCGGCCCGGACAGGAAGTGGACGATCGACAGGTCGATGTCCCGCACGTCGTCCGCGGACTCGTTGTTCTTGATGAAACCGCCGGTCCAGTCGTAGGTTTCCAGGATGAACTCGTCGCCGGGATTGACCCAGCAGGCCATCGGGATATCCGGGTGCCAGCGGTTGTGCACCTTCTCGTTCTCGTACGCCGACTGCGCGAGATCGACCTTGATAAGGGTATCTGCCATTTGCCTGTCTCCTTGGTGTGGATCCGGTCAATCGCCGGATTGCGGCCGTGAAACCATGCAGCCGTGGTGGCTGCCTGAACCCGCTTCGTCGTGCGCGATTACGCGCCCCGTTGCTGTCTATTTGAATGACTCGCTCAGCAGCAGATAGCCCGGCAGCCAGCCGGTCGCGATGCCTGCCAGGACCGTGGCGAAACCGGTGAACTTCAGGATGGGGCGCTGCATCGCGAGCAACAGGAAATACAGGAACCACAGCACGCCCCAACCGACCCAGCACCAGGCGAACCAGGTGTCCCAGACGGAGTTCGCGTTGCGCAGCGCGTCGATGGCGACGGGAATCACCGTGACCGAGACGAACAGGCTGAACCAGCCAAGGCCGCGCCCGTCGGCACCATTGAAGCGGTTGAGCGCAACCCACAGGTAGGTGAAGGTGAACAGCAGCGTCAGCGCGCCGGCCTTGATCGATGCGCTATCCGCCTCGCCGCCAAAAATGAGCCGCAGCGACACCAGCATCGTTACCCCGCCGGCGAAGATATTCACGACCCAGATCTCGCGGTCGCCAATTTTTCCGAGCAGCCAAAGGCCGTTCAGGCATAGCACTGCTCCGACGTACAGCAAGGTCAGGCCTAGCATGGCGTGTCTCCCCCGTAAGGTGGTCTTGTTTTATTGGGTGTTCGTGTTCGTGGCCCTGGCGCCGCGCGCTGCCGTGTGGCGACGGATCAACTATATGCTGGGCCGTGCTCATGCGAATCCCTCACGGCGAGGATTTCCGTCTCATCCGGCTGGGTGAGGCGAGTTCACCCAGGCGCATGAGGCAACGGCGCAAGCGGGATACGAAACACGCGTGTCGGTTCGCGCCGGGGAAGGATGGTGCGCCGCGCCAATGCGGGCCTGCGCGGACCCCGGCCCGCAAGGGTTTTGCCGCGTCCGGGCGCTCAGGCCGGCGGGCAGTGCTGGGCGTGCAAACGCACCAGTTCCATCTGGCCGTGCGTGTTGGTCTTCTGGAAGATTTGCTTGAGGTGGCTGCGCACCGTGTTATCGGAGACGTGCAGCACCTCGGCCAGGCTGGCGATCGAGTGGCCGGCAAAGACCAGCGCGTTGACCCGCGCCTGGGCCTCGCTCAGCTTGAACTGGCGCGCGAACAGGCAATCGTGGTGCGCGTGCTCCGTGCCCTGCCGGCGCGCGCTGACCACCACCACCGCGCGCTCCTCGCCCAGGCCGGTACGCAAGGACGCGTCGGCGGCCTGCAGCGTCAGTGTGGTGGGCAACGCAAATCCCGGCGCGCAGACCGACAGCACCTGGGTCGGCACCAGCGCGGCATGACCCGCGTGGGCATCGCGCATGTCGCCGGCACCGCGCGCCAGCCCGGCCAGCATCTCGCGCAAGGCACGGTGATCGGTGGGCATGACGGCGGCGAGATAGTCCCCGTCCCGGTACAGCCCGCTGCCCTGCCCGCACAGCGCCTGGGCACTGCGGTTGCAATAGACGATGCGTCCGTCCTGCTCCACCAGGAAGGTAGCGCTGGGATGGCCGTCGATGATGCGCATCAGCGCCTGGCTCAGGTCGGTGGCGCTGTGCCGTTGCCAGCGGTTCTCCAGCGACAGCGCCATATGCGCCAGCAGCCCGCGGAACTCGGTCTTTTCCTTTGCGCTGAATCGCCGCTGGTCTTCGCGCCGGTACAGCTCAAGGAAATAGACCACGTCTGCCTCGCGGGCGACGACCCCGCACAGGCGGTGCAGGTATTGATGGGGCCGCAGCAGCGCATGATAGAAGTCCGTCCTGACCAGGTCGCTGCTGCTGAGCATGTCGTCGCCGCCGATCACCTGCAGCGGCTGGTAGGCATTGCTGGAGAGAAACCAGGGATTGCGTGGCGAGTATTCCGCGAAGGTGCGGAAGAACGCCGCATCATCCGGCGCGCCGCACAGTACCGCTCCCTGTCCCCCAGCCAGGTGCCGCCGTGCCAGCACCGCCGTGCCCGCGGAGAACTGGTCGCGCAGCAGCGCGATGACACCGCGCAACCCTTCGTCGTCGCGCGCGGCGTGGATGCGGTAGACCAGCTCACCGTTCAGGGGATCGGCGCTATCGGCATTCTTGGCGGTCAACCGCGCGTCCTCCATGACTTCAGGCACAGTGGATTCGGGCAGCGCTCGGGTAAATGCCGTCTGCCCCGCTCTCTTCAAAATGAGGATTGCCGGCCAGTGTTTCCGCTGGAACCTCAAAAGTCAAGACGCGTGCGTCTGCTGCCGCGCAGCATTCCGGCCGTGCGCTATCGCTGCGTCCGTCCCCTCCCGCGCGTGGGATGCATGTCATTGCGCAGGGACAGGATTCAGTCAATAATCGAAGCGCTCGCTGCCAACCCTCCGCCTCGACTCGCATCCATTCGACCCCGATCGCATACGCTTCCCCGGACCCGCATCGCACCCGACGCCCCCACGCCATGCGCATCAAACGAGAATATCAATCCTGGGTCGCGAATGAAACGCTGGAGGATTACGCGCTGCGTTACGCGGCGCGCTCGTACCGGCGGTGGTCCCCGTTCACGCTGGCCAACACAGCCATCGGCGGCGTGTCCTTCCTGGCGCTCGAGGCGATAGGCGCCAGCATCACGCTTAGCTTCGGCTTCCAGAATGCGTTTCCGGCCATCCTGCTGGTCTGCCTGCTGATTTTCCTGATCGGCCTGCCCGTGGCCTACCACGCCAGCGTGGCCAATGTGGACATCGACCTGCTCACGCGCGGCGCGGGCTTCGGCTACGCCGGGTCCACCATCACCTCGCTGATCTACGCGTCCTTCACCTTTATCTTCTTCGCGCTGGAATCGGCCATCCTGGCCCAGGCGCTGACCATCGCCACCGGGCTGAACCTGACCCTGGGCTACCTGGTCTGCTCGCTGGTGATCGTGCCGATGGTGTTCTTCGGCGTCACGCTGATCAACAAGCTGCAGATGTGGACGCAGCCGCTGTGGGTGCTGCTGCTGGTGCTGCCGTTCGTCTATATCCTGCGCCACGATCCTGGCGTGCTGGCGCAATGGGCCGCCTTCACCGGGCGCGACGGCGCCTCGCCCGCCTTCAACGTGCTGGCCTTCGGCGCCGCCACCGGCGTGCTGTTCTCGCTGATGGGACAGATCGGCGAGCAGGTGGACTACCTGCGTTTCCTGCCTGAGCGCACCGCGCAGAACCGGTGGAGCTGGTGGAGCGCGCTGCTGCTGGCGGGACCCGGCTGGATCCTGATCGGCGGGCTCAAGGTGCTGGCGGGCAGCCTGCTGGCGGTACTGGCGGTGCAGGCCGGCCTGGCCACCGGCAAGGCCATGGAACCCATGCACATGTACGTGTGGGCGTACGGGCAGGTCTTCGACCAGCCCGAGTTGGTGATGGCGGTGGCGCTGCTGTTCGTGGTGGTCTCGCAGATCAAGATCAACGTGACCAATGCCTACGCGGGCTCGCTGGCCTGGTCCAATGTGTTCGTGCGGCTGGCGCACTACCATCCGGGCCGCGTGGTATGGCTGGTGTTCAACGTACTGATCGCGCTGCTGCTGACGCTGCTGGGCATCTTCAGCACGCTGGAGGCCGTGCTCAGCGTTTATTCCAACCTGGTGATCGCCTGGCTCGGCGCGCTGGCGGCCGACCTCGTCGTGCTCAAGCCCCTGGGCATCAGCCCGCGCCACATCGAATTCCGGCGAGCCTACCTGTACGCATTCAACCCGGTGGGCTGCGGCGCCATGCTGATCGCCTCAATGGCAGGCATCGGCGCTTACTCCGGCCTGCTCGGCCCCCTGGCGCAAGCCTATTCGGCCTTTATCGCGATGGGCGCCTCGTTCGCCAGCGCCATCCTGATCGCCTATGCGACCGGCGGCCGCTACTATATCGCGCGCCAGGAACCGCAGATCCGCGCCGCCAGCACCGACGAGCCGCTGCGCTGCTGCATCTGCGAGCGCGACTATGAAGCGCCGGACATGGCCCACTGCCCCTTCTACGAGGGGCCGATCTGCTCGCTGTGCTGCGGCCTGGACAACCATTGCCACGATGCCTGCAAGGCGCCCGGCGCCGCCGCGCAGACGCAGGCATCGCCGCGCGAGAGCAGCTTCCTGCGGATACTGCCTCCGCATTTCCTGCGCCGCCTGGTGCGTTTCCTCGGCCTGTTCGTGATCGCGTCGGCGGCCATGGGCGCGGTGTTCCTGCTGGCCTACCGGCTCCTCGGCGAGGGCGCCCCGCCGTCCGCCGGCGGGCTCGGGGACCTGCTGCTGCGCGTGTACTCGGCCACCCTGCCCCTGCTCGCATTCGGCGCGTGGTGGATCGTGCTGTCGCACGAGAGCCGCGAGCTGGCGCAAGCCGAACTGATGGAATCGCTGCGGCATCTCGAATCCGCGCGCAAGGACCTGGTGGAAGCCGGGAAGATGGCATCGCTGGGCGGACTGGTGGCGGGGGTCGCGCACGAGATCAATACGCCGGTGGGGATTACCGTCAGCGCCGCGTCCTACCTGCAGGACCGCACCAGCGCCACGCAGGCGCTGGTGGCAGGCGGCGGGCTGACGCCGGCGGAGCTGGAGCGCTACCTGTCGGACGCCGCGCAATCCGCCCGGCTGCTGTTGTCCAACGCCAACCGCGCGGCGGAGCTGGTGCAGAGTTTCAAGCAGATGGCGGTCGACCAGACCAGCGAAAAGCGGCGCAGCTTCGATCTCGGCGACTACATCCGCGAAACCGTGGTCAGCCTCGACCCCAGGCTGCGCGACACGCGCGTGGCGTTGCAGATCGACTGTCCGGCGGGCATCGCCATGACCGGCTACCCTGGCGCGATCGCCCAGATCCTCACCAACCTGATCATGAACTCGCTGGTGCACGCCTTCGGCGGCGGCGACACAGGCCCAGTCCGCGGCGCCATCCGCATCGCCGCGCGCCACGCGCCCGGCGACGAGGTGGTGATCCGCTACGCCGACAACGGTTGCGGCATACCGGACGCGCTGCACGAGAAGATCTTCGAACCCTTTTTCACTTCGCGCCGCGGCAAGGGCGGCAGCGGGCTGGGCCTGCACCTGGTCTACAACCTGGTTACGCAGCGCCTGGGCGGCACCATCGCGGTGGGCAACGGCGTCAGCCAGGATGGCGGAGGCATTGTCTTCACCATCCGGATGCCGAGAGTCACGCCCGCCACGAAGGCCACCATTCCGATCGCGTCCGTAAAGAGTCCGTCATGAACACCTCCTTGTCTGTGCCCCCGTGGCAGGTCCTGCTGGTCGACGACGATCCCGACGTGCACGAGATCACGCAGCTGGTGCTGGCGGACCTGACGTTTTCCGGCCGCGGGATCCAGTTCCACAGCGCCTACTCCGGCGAAGAATGCAAGGCGTACCTGGCCGCGCATCCGGACACGGCGCTGGTGCTGCTCGACGTGGTGATGGAAACCGATGACGCCGGCCTGGAGACGGTGCGCTACATCCGCGAGCAACTGCGCAACGCCGACCTGCAGATCGTGCTGCGCACCGGACATCCGGGCATGGCGCCGGAGCGCGAGGTCATCACCGGATACGAGATCAATGGCTACTTTCTCAAGACAGAACTGACAGCGCAGAAGCTGACGTCCGTCGTGATCGGCGGCCTGCGCACGTACCAGTATGTCAAGGCATTGCAGCAGGCCAATGCGCTGCAACCGGAGGGTGGCGTGTCCGCCGCCCGTCCATTGCCGGACCTCGCAAGCGCTGCGCCATCCGGCGGCCCGGGCGTGGAAGACGCCATAGAAGAGAGCTTGCGCGGCGGGCAGTACCGGCTGCAAGCGGTGTCCCAGTTCGACTTGAGTTCCGCCGCCATTGCTGCCATCGCACTACTGCCGGAGTGGCCGGTAGCGCGCGGCTGGATGCCGCATACCGAGATCGCCTGCCGAATCCGCCGGCCCGGCCTGATTACCGAAATCAACGCCGCGCTGCTGCGCCGCGCCTGCGAGCTTGCGCAAGCCTGGCACACCGACCCGCAAGCCGCCGTATCCAGCCCGACCCGCGTCAGCGTTCCCATCCTGCTGCCGCAGGTGGCCGGCGCGGAGGAATCCGCGCTGCTGGCCTTGCCGGAGCTGCTCAGGCAGTCCCTGCGCGAGACCGGCCAGCCCGGCAACCAGCTCGACCTGCAGCTACCCGGCATCCTGCTGGGCACGGCCACGGAAGCCGCCCGCCTCGCCTGCGCCCGGATCCAGGAGCAAGGCGCGGCGGTCACGCTGGCCGACGTGGGCAACACGCCGATCTCCCTCGAGAACCTGCAGCGCCTGTTGCCCGACCGGCTGCAGATTCCGCTTGGCTACGTGCGCAACGTGGCCACCGACGCCAGGCGCGCCGCCATCGCGCGAGCCGTGATCGCGCTGGCGCATACGCTCGGGATGCAGGTGCTGGCCAACGGGCTGGCCAGCACGGACGAGCTGCAGTTCTTCAAGTGGGAAGGCTGCGACCACGGGCAGGGAGACGTGCTGGGCACAGCGTGGGAGACGACGGCGTGGATGAAGGCGGCCGCGCGGAAGTAGGGATGGCACGGCAGGTTCCTGCCTGGGTTTTGGCCGCTGCCTGCCACCCACCCGGCCCGCAACGACAGGAGGGCCAACCTCTTCCACGACGTTCCACTGGGCGTTATGTCGCGGTAGGAATGCCCATTACTAGGCACCCCCCGCACAGATCCCGGCGTGCGCGATTCGCGCACCGGGCTCCTGCCTCGGGTGTTTGGCGGTGAACCGCACAACAGGCCAAGAATGAAGGACTCGGGCAGGTGGAAGCCAATCCCTTTCCAGTCGCTTGATCAAAGCCCACGTAGTGTTGTCCTTCTGGCTGCCGGTATCGTAGGTCACCGAGTGCGCCTCCACCGGGGACACCACCTCCCATCGATGCAACACTCTTTCGATGGCTGCATTTATGAGCGTGGTGTCCCGCGCGAGAGCGCCTGGATCGCCGTGGTGTCGAACTTGCCGTCTTGAAGCACGGGGACCGGCTCGACGCCGAGCAAGGCAAACCACTCCACCGTCTCTTCCGAACCGAGGCATACGTTCCGCGCGTTCCAGACCGAGAATCCCATGAAGAAGGAAGCCAGGTCCCGGTAACGGATCGAATGCGTCGCATCGATTACGCCACGGTGCGAAGGGGGCTGTGACTGCGCGCCGATCCCGGCATAATCTGCAGGAAATACAAAACGAGCCAATTCAATCCATGAACGACTGTCGCCGATGCAGTCACCCAGGCCCGGCCGTTCACCGGGGCGCTGGCGAACCGGAAKCGCTTCCCCACCGCGTTCCGGCCCCTGGGCTGATCGGGAGGCCTGCGATCTTGCCGGCGGTCTTGATGGCATTGGCACTCGCTTACAGCCACGACGGCCGGGCGGCGCCGCTGCGCGCGTTCACCATCGAGGACGTCGCGTCCGAAGCGAAGTCCCAGTGCTACACCGAATGGCCAGCCTATCCGGCGGAACTCGGCCGGGCCGGGATCCGCGGCCGCGCGTCGGTATCGATGTCCATCGCGGCAACAGGCAAGGTGGCGTCGGTGTCCATCAAGGTCAGTTCCGGCAACGCCATGCTCGACGGCCTGGCCCTGGCAAACCTGCGCAAGGCCGATTGCCAGCCGTTCTGGAGCGCCGAAACCGGGCAAGCCATCCCCGGCACCGCCGTGGTGCAGGTCAGTTTCCCGCCCGACAACGCCGACGTCCCGAGACGTCCCCAGCCAGAGCAGCTTGCGGTAGCCACCGAAGATAGGGTTGCGGRGCCGCCGCAGTTGTTCCCGCCTACCTACGATGAAGCCGTCACCGCGCTGATCCGCGCGTTCGATGTCGGCGCCATCCTTGCCGTCGGCCTGGACCAGGCGTTCGCAAGGCTGCCTGCGAAGATCGGACCGATCCCGAAAGACCGCTACGTGGAATGCACCCGTACGAAGCTCTCGCCCGATCTGGTGGAGAAGGCTGTCAGGCCTGCGCTGGCGGCGGAGATACAGGATCCCGGCCTGACGATGCGGCTGGCGCGCTTGCTCGGCTCTCCGATCGGGCGCAAGACCAAGGAAGCGGCGTTGTCGGGCAAGGCGCTGGCGGATGCGGGGATTACCGGGGCCGACCTGCTCGAGTTCAACCGGTATATGGAGAACCGGGACTTGAAAGCCTTTCTTGAAAACGGAGGCCTGCGCCGCATAAAGGATGCCGTCTCCCGCGTGATCGACGTGGAAAGCAAGGCGGCGGCGAACGCCTGCGTCAGGCAACTGATGCCGCTGTACCGCCTGAAGAACGAGCGTTCGGCGTGACCTCGCCTGGCACCCGCCGCATCCGAATCCCCGCGTGAAATATCGTTACAGTTGTATCCTGCGGCAAGGCAGCGGCAGGACTAAAGTCAGATCCTGCCTACTGCACGACGAGGATCGAAATGAGACATGGTTTCTTCTACGCGCTGGGTATCGGAGCGCTGGCCTGGGCGGCCTCCCAGCCCGCTCTGGCACGCGTCGATGTTGACCTGAATATCGGTGTGCCCGCGCCGGTGATCGTGGCGCCGGCACCCGTCTATGCCGCCCCGGCCTATCCGGCTCCGCCGCCCCCGGTGGTTTATCCGGCCCCGCCGCCTGGCTATGGGCCTCCCCCGGCCGTCTACGGACCGCCCCCCGCCTACGGCCCCCCGGTGGTGGTCGCACCCGCGGTGGTCATCGGGTGGCATGGGGACCGTTACTGGGACGGGCGCCGCTGGTGGGGACGCCGCGACTGGTACGCCTATCACCACCCCTACCCCTATCACCGCTAGCCGCCCGCGGCAGCCGGCGCTGCTTGTAGCACAGGCGCAACGGACCGGATGGAATTCTGTTAATTCTTATTACACGCAGGAAAACAAAAAGCCGCCCCGGCAAGGGGCGGCTTGTTTGTCTGGCATGAGCCTTGGTGGGCCTTGGTGAGCGTTAGTGGGCCTTCGTACCGATGACGAACTCTCCGTCCTGGTAATCCACCGGCACCACATCCTTGGCGGCAAACTTTCCCTCAAGGATGGCGCGCGCCACCGGGTTCTCGATCTGCTGCTGGATCGCGCGCTTGAGCGGACGCGCCCCGAACACCGGATCGTAGCCAGCGCTGGCGATCTTGGCGATGGCAGCCTCGCTCACCTCGAGCGTCATGTCCATGCGCGCCAGCCGTGCCGTCAGCCGCTCCAGCTGGATGCGGGCGATCGACTCGATATGTTGCTGGTCGAGCGAATGGAACACCACCACCTCGTCGATGCGGTTGAGGAACTCGGGCCGGAAATGCGTTTTCACTTCCTGCCACACCGCGCCCTTGACCGCCTCGTGCGGCTCGCCTGTCATCGCCTGGATGATGTGCGAACCCAGGTTGGAGGTCATCACGATCACCGTGTTCTTGAAGTCCACCGTGCGCCCCTGGCCGTCGGTCAGGCGGCCGTCGTCCAGTACCTGCAGCAGCACGTTGAACACGTCCGGGTGGGCCTTCTCGACTTCGTCAAGCAGGATCACGCTGTACGGCTTGCGGCGCACGGCCTCGGTCAGGTAGCCGCCTTCTTCATAGCCCACGTATCCCGGCGGCGCGCCGATCAGCCGGCTCACGCTGTGCTTCTCCATGAACTCGCTCATGTCGATGCGGATCAGGTGGTCCTGCGAATCGAACAGGAACTCGGCCAGCGCCTTGCACAGCTCGGTCTTGCCCACGCCGGTAGGACCGAGGAACAGGAACGAGCCGTAAGGCTTGTTCTCGTCCGACAGGCCGGCACGCGAGCGGCGGATGGCGTCCGACACCAGGCGCACGGCCTCGTCCTGGCCAACCACGCGGCGGTGCAGGTAGTCCTCCATCTTGATCAGCTTCTCGCGCTCGCCCTGCATCATCCTCGACACGGGGATGCCGGTCGCGCGGCTCACCACTTCGGCGATTTCCTCGGCGCCAACCTGCGTGCGCAGCAGCTTGTTGGGCTGCTTCTGCTCGCTGGCCTCGGCCGCGGTGGCGGCCTTCAGCTTGCCTTCGAGTTCGGGCAGCTTGCCATACTGCAGCTCGGCTACCTTGTCGAGCTTGCCCTCGCGCTGCAGGCGCGTGATCTCCAGGCGGATCTTGTCGATCTCTTCCTTGAGCGCGGCCGCGCCCTGGGCGGCACCCTTCTCGGCCTTCCAGATCTCTTCGAGGTCGGCGTACTCCTTTTCCAGGCGGCCGATTTCCTGCTCGATCAGTTCGAGACGCTTCTTGGAGGCTTCGTCGGTTTCCCGCTTGACCGCCTCGCGCTCGATCTTGAGCTGGATGGTGCGGCGCTCGAGCTTGTCCATCACCTCCGGCTTGGAGTCGATTTCCATCTTGATGCGCGCGCCGGCTTCGTCGATCAGGTCGATCGCCTTGTCGGGCAGGAAGCGATCGGTGATATAGCGGTGCGACAGCTCCGCCGCGGCGACGATGGCCGGGTCGGTGATCTCCACGCCGTGGTGCAGTTCATACTTCTCCTGCAAGCCGCGCAGGATGGCGATGGTGGCCTCCACGCTGGGCTCGTCGACCAGCACCTTCTGGAAGCGGCGCTCCAGCGCGGCATCCTTCTCGATGTACTTGCGGTATTCGTCCAGCGTGGTGGCGCCGATGCAGTGCAACTCGCCGCGCGCCAGCGCGGGCTTGAGCATRTTGCCYGCGTCSATCGMGCCYTCGSCCTTGCCSGCGCCGACCATGGTGTGCAGTTCGTCGATAAAAACGATGGTCTGGCCCTCGTCCTTGGCGATGTCCGACAGCACCGCCTTGAGCCGTTCCTCGAACTCGCCGCGGTACTTGGCGCCGGCCAGCAGGCCCGCCATGTCAAGCACCAGCACGCGCTTGTTCTTCAGGCTTTCCGGCACCTCGCCATTGACGATGCGCTGGGCCAGGCCTTCCACAATGGCGGTCTTGCCCACGCCCGGCTCGCCGATCAGCACAGGATTGTTCTTGGTGCGGCGCTGCAGGATCTGGATGGCGCGGCGGATTTCGTCGTCGCGGCCGATCACGGGGTCGAGCTTGCCGATACGGGCGCGCTCGGTGAGGTCCACGGTGTACTTCTTGAGTGCCTCGCGCTGGGTCTCGGCGTCGGCGCTGTTGACCGAATCGCCGCCGCGCACGGCTTCGATGGCGGTCTCGAGCGACTTGCGCGCCAGGCCGTTCTCGCGGGCGATGCGGCCGGCCTCGCCCTTATCGTCAGCCACGGCGAGCAGGAACAGTTCGCTGGCGATGAACTGGTCGCCACGCTTGATGGCTTCCTTCTCGGTGGCGTTGAAGAGCGCGTTAAGCTCGCGCCCGACCTGGACCTCACTGGTGCCCTGAACCTGCGGCAAGCGCTTGATGGCGGCATCGAGCGCGGTGGTCAGGCCGCCGACGTTGACGCCGGCGCGCGACAGCAGCGCGCGTGCGGCGCCGTCGTTCTGCGCAAGCAGAGCGCGCAGCACGTGCAGCGGGTCGATATATTGGTTGTCGTTGCCGATCGCCAGGCTCTGGGC
>NZ_JBFTLX010000112.1:0-21102 GCF_056396665.1 Cupriavidus sp. 05T313
GTTTGTTAAAGAACTGGCCGCGGTTCGCTTTGCTYACCGCGTCRCTGCGTTTGCTGCAGCAGAGAAACGAGATTATGAAGAGCAATCAGCGTTTCGTCAACAGGTTTTTTTACTTCAGTTCGCCGCGCCTTTCGCGCCGCCAACCACCCCTGCCAACCCCGCAACCCTTGTCCCGCCTGCTTTGCAGCGCGGTAGTTGTGTTGCGAGGGGGCGAATCTTAAGGGAGCCCCTCGGCCATGGCAAGCGTTTTCTGAAATGTTTTTCGCACGACCCATAAAGAGCCTCATAGTCAACAAATGGACGCGAGAAGCAAGCTGGCAACGGGACTGGTCAAGGGCCATACGGCCGAGGCAATATACAGCCACCATTGGAAGGCATCGAGGACGCGAGTCGGCGCACCATCCGCCACCGACTCTATATATAGGAGGAGATCCGCATGACCATCCGCATCGTGAGGCTGGGCTCGCCCAGGTTGCCCGACGAAGGGATCCGCATCGGGACCGTGCGCCGGCCACCGCGGGGCGTACCAAAGGCCGAATTCGCCACGCGGGACTTCTACGATGTGTGGTTCCCGAACCTGTCGCCGTCAGCCGAACTGGTCTCGGAAGCCCTTGCCATACAAGGCGAGGGGAACGAGAAGGCCTGGCGGGCATTCGAGCGTCAGTTCCGGGCAGAGATGGCCCGTCCCGATGCAAGCCGGACCCTGGACCTGCTGGCCGCCATGTCGCAGCAAACCAACTTTTCGCTTGGCTGCTATTGCGAGCACGAGGAACGCTGCCACCGCTCTATCTTGCGCGCCCTGTTGGCGACACGCGGAGCCGCCCTAGCTTAGGCCAGCCGAAGACGACAGTGAGCCGGTCACACCACCCTGTGGTCATTCGCGCACTGGCGGCGAAATAGCGCGCGCAGGCTGGGCCAGCGGATAGGAAGGAGTGGCGTGCAGTGGCGCACAGCATCGCGCTGCGCATAGTGCACCATCAGTTGTTCGCCAATCGACTGCCGGAAATAGGAGGGCGCCGGGTAGTTCATGCTCAATCCCTATTGTGGTTCGTCAGGATTGATAGTATACCAAATTTTGGTGCAGTGCGTCATACCAGGGCACGCGGCCGCCCCACAATGGGGCGGCCGCGCCGGCATGTATCCTGGTTTGGTCCTTTGAAATCAATAGCAGGCAGGCACCGCGCCCCGATAGAACGGACACGGCATCAAAAAGATGTTTTGTATACCAAATACCGTGTGGCCGTAGGCCATCCTCCGGAATTGACGGCCATCCCTTGTGCCCTTAGCCAGCACCCGCGATGCTGCCATCACGTTTGGCGGCACCGTCACGGCCGCTGGTTTCGCTGACGGCCATATCTTCGGCTGCCTTGGCAGCACTATATACATGGCGGGTCGCCAGCAGCGCCGCCAGGTCGGCATCGCCGGCGATGACTGCCTGCAGAATCTGGGCATGTTCCTCCCAGTTCTGCCTGGCGCGCGCCACATTCGCCGGCGCGAACAGCAGTCCCGTGCGCTCCCGCAGCGTACGCACCATATCCTGCAGCACGCTGTTGGCGGCGATATTGCCCAGCACTTCGTGGAAGTGGGAATTCAGTTCCACGAAGCGCTCCGAGCGGCCGCTGGCGGCAGCTTCAGTGCCCTGGCGCAGGACCTCGTTGAGTTCCGCAATCAGGGCCGGATCACGGCGCTGGGCTGCCAGCTTGGCGTTAAGTCCCTCCAGCGTGGCGCGCACTTCGACCATTTCCTTGGCAATATTCGGCGACAACGTCGCTACCGAGGCACCACGTCGCGGCTCGATGCGCACCAGGCCTTCCGCCGCCAGCGCGCGAAGCGCTTCCCGCACGGGAATGCGCGAAACGCCCAGCTCGGTGGAAAGCTTGTTCTCGACCAGGCGTTCACCCTGGCTATATTGCCCACCGAGGATGCGCTCGCGCAATGTATCGGTAACCAAGGCAAACAAAGGGGAATGCTGGGCGCCAAGGCTGGCGCCGGCGGAATCCGAACCAGGAAGAGCGTGTTCGGTACCAGGGGCGTCGGACATAGATTCTGGCTTGGGTCAGCAAGACACCGTCCTCGGCTAAAGCGCGCAGGCTGTCCGTCGCGGACGGTTGTCAAAGGGATCAAGGACGGCGGCACCATCCCGGAACGTTCACGGATAGGGCAGCCGCAGTGGCAATGTCCGCATTGTATACCGGCAGATCAAGGTTTTTGCGCAACGAAAAGCACCTGCGCCGTCATCGTCTCGCATGGCTTCGCCGCCAGCCCGTACTTCTGGCCCGGCAGGCTATGATGCGGTGGCCTCACTCCTCCCAAACCCCGCGTGTATTTTGCCGATGGCTCTGAACCTGGTCTGGCTCTCCTTCTTCCTGATTGCTTTCGTCGTTGCCTGCATCCGTCTGGCGGCAGGCGATACCGCTGTGTTCCCGGCGATGCTGGCGAGCCTGTTCGACAATGCGCGTACGGCTTTTGAGATTTCCCTTGGCCTTGCCGGCGTCATGAGCCTGTGGCTGGGCATGATGCGTATTGGAGAGCGTGCCGGCGTAGTCGACGTTTTCGCGCGGGCCGTCAACCCGTTGCTGCGCCATTTCTTCCCCGGCATCCCACAGGGTCACCCGGCTCAGGGCGCGATGATGATGAATGTGTCGGCCAATATGCTCGGACTGGACAATGCGGCGACACCGCTCGGCCTCAACGCCATGCGCGAGTTGCAATCGCTCAACCCGCGTCCGGACACGGCCAGTAACGCGCAGATCATGTTTATCGTGCTCAACACGGCCGGGTTGACGTTGATCCCTACCTCGGTAATCGCCATGCGGCAGGCGATCGCCGTCAAGCAGGGTCTTACCGGATTCAATGCGGCCGATATCTTCCTGCCCACTTTGCTGGCCACTTGCGTCTCTTGTGTGGCAGGGCTGCTGGCGGTGGCCTGGGCGCAACGGCTCAATCTGCTCAAGCCAGCTGTACTGGCCGCCTTCGGGCTGTTGGCAGTTGGTGTCGGCGGACTATTCCTCTGGCTGCGGCACGCGCCCCCGGAGCAGGTCAGCACCGCCACAGCGCTGGCCGGTAGCGGCTTCATCCTGACGCTGATCGTAGTGTTCCTGGCTTGCGGGGCGATAAGGGGCATCAATGTCTACGACGCATTCATCGACGGCGCCAAGGAGGGCTTTGGCGTGGCTGTGCAGATCATTCCTTACCTGATCGCGATCCTGGTGGCGATCGGGCTGTTCCGGGTGACTGGGTGCATGGACGTCCTGATGAAAGGCCTGACCGCCTCGTTTGCCTGGCTTGGCCTGGACACTGCCTTCGTGCCGGCCTTACCGGTTGGGCTGATGAAGATCCTGTCGGGCGCGGGCGCCCGCGGCCTGATGATCGATGTCATGACCACTTATGGCGTCGATTCATTCCAAGGCAAGCTTGCCGCCATCATCCAGGGTTCGACGGAAACCACCTTCTATGTGCTGGCGGTGTACTTTGGCAGCGTCAATATCCGCAACACCCGCCACGCACTGGCCTGCGCCTTGTTCGCTGACCTCATCGGACTATGTGCTGCCGTAGGCATTGCGTATCTGTTTTTCCGCTGAAATGGGAACAGTGCATAGCCATAAGGCCAATAACATATCGTCAAATACTCAACAAAAAGATGAGGAAACGGGCTCGGCGATGTATTAAGCCGCTACTTTGTTGCTCACAAGCAACATGTTTGTGAAGCCAGACACGCTTACCATCTGCACCGCTTGGTGCGTCGCAACAAATCGTATATAGTGGAATCTGTCTCCTCCACCACCTCGGTGGATTCCAGCCCGCGCACGAAACTGCGCGGGTTTTTTTTGCCCTCGATCTGCCGATGATCTTGGTCAGCCCTTGCTATAACGCGCCATCGCTTGGCCGGCGAGCGTTTTCGAAAGGCGCACCAAAGCAGTCCCGCACGCGCACCATGATGGGACCGAATTGCACCGGCACAACGTAAAACACGGATTCCGCAGCGCGATGTTGCGGCGCAGCATTTCATGCAGTAGAGTCGATCTGTCACTCACGCTTGGCGCGACGGATCCCCGCTTTCCGGCGCCCTCCCTTCCTACCAACATGCTTTCCGCGTTGCGCCCGCCCCGCCCCGATGCCTGGATGCTGCAAAGAGGCCTGGTCTACGCCTTCTCCTTTCTCGCGCTCGCCGGATTGGGATGGCTTACCGGGCAGGCGGGATATCTGTGGGYGGCAACAGCTTCGATCTGGACCTGCCTTGCCGACCGCCGCGGTACCGCGGCCGAGCGTCTGATCTCGCTTGGCTCCGTTGGGATCGGCGGCGCCGTTGCATGCGCCCTGGGGATGGCCGCAGCCGTGACGCCATGGACAGCGCTAGCCTTGGTGCTGATGGCAGGACTGGCTGCCGGCCTGGCCGAAACCAAGGGTGCCGTTCCCGCGCTGTCGGCCAAGCTGCTCTATGTGGTGCTGATCGCCTCCTGCCTGCAGCCAGCCGGAGACGCAGAACTGGCCGCGCGCGTCATTGCCGGCAGCCAGGAGTTCCTGCTCGGTGGCATATTCGCCTGCCTGGTCTGCCTGTTCCTGATTCCTTCAGAACGCGACAACCGACCGCGCAATGAGATCCTGGCGGTGTTCGACGCCTTGCTGCGCTTTGCCAACGCGCTGGCTGACGACAACCCCGTTGGCGATACGGCCGCCAGCAAGCGCGATATCCGCGAGCGCATCGAGGCGGCACACCTGGCTGTCAATGCGAGACGCAGCCTGCGGGATCCCCTTGGCCTGATGCACTATGCCTATGTGGTGAGCCTGGCCGATGCCATGTTTGCGCTGCTGATCGTTGCCGCCGAATTGCACAGCCGCAGGGACGATGCGAGCGAACCCGGCGATGGCAGCGTCGAGCGCCTGCCGCTCCCGCACCTGATGCGTTGCGTCGCCGATGTCCGGGAGCAAGTCTGCGAGGCACTGGCGCATCAGGCGCCAGACCTGCCATCGCTATGCGCGGCACTGGCGCGCGAATTGCGGCGCCTGCACGCGCCGCTGGCCAATGCCGGCGCTCCGCCACCGTACCAGGCCGCCCTGAGTGCATTGGCAGGGTATCCGGCGTTTGCCGAATGGCGCAACGAGTACCGCTGGCCGCGACGCGCCTACCGGCGAACGTGGCAACGCTGGCGGGCCACCCTTGCCGAGCATACTGCCCGCGACGCCCGCGTGGCCCGCCATGCGGTGCGGCTGGCGATGGCCGGCAGCCTGAGCCTGATGCCGGCGCAGTTCTGGAAGGTGGATCACGGTTACTGGGTTGCGGTCACTGTCATCATGGTGCTCAGCCCTCAACTGCAGACCACGCGCAGAATCTCATTCCAGCGTTTTGCTGGTTCCCTGGCGGGCGCACTGCTGGCCTGCGCCATCGGGATGGCCCACCCGTCGGCGCCGCTTGCGCTGGCGATCAGCGCAGCATTCCTGGCTGCGGCCTATACCAGTCGGCTGGCCGGCAGTCCGGGCGCCTTCGCCCTGGGCCTGACGCCGGCGGTGATCCTGTTCTCATGGGTGGGGGCGCCTGCGGCGGACAGCAGCCACTTTGCCGCCCTGCGCGGTATCGACACGGCGCTCGGCTGCCTCATCGCCCTGGCCAGCTACTACGTACTGGCGCCGCGCGCCGAATTGTCGCGGGTGTATCGCCATAGCCTCGATGCCCTCGTGGCGAACACTGTCTACTTGCGTGCGGCGTTTGCCGGTGCCGGCGCGTTTACAAACTCGCCCACCCGCTCGCCGGCTCCCACGCAAACCCGTCTGGAGACGTTGCGTGTGACGGCTGGACGCACCTCCAGCCGGGCCGATCACACCTTGCAGCAAGCCACAGCGGAGCTCACGCCGGAACTGACCTGGGAATATGCCAAATTGCATATGGCCTTGAGGCGCATGGCGGCACTGGCAGGACTGGTGCGAGCCGGGCTCGAAGCTGAAGCCGGCGCCAGCCTGCCCGAGCCGGCCACGCGGGCAATGCTGCAAGGCCTCGCGGCGCAGCTTTCAGAGCTGGCGGCACACCCCGGCGCCGGCGCGACGACCGTCGCGGCCGGCCCCATGCCCGACGCCACCGCCTCCCTCGACCGGTTCCTGATCGAACAGGCCGTGCTCGCCTCATCCCAGGCCAGCGCGGCGCACGCAGCCATGGCCGCAATACACCGGCTGGCAGGCGGCCAAAGCAAGCGCACTGATCAGCACTTGCCGCAACCGGGTTGATTGCGGTCAAGCTGCCGGCGCGGGCCTGCATCACGGATCGGCACGATCACCTAGAATGGTGTCATCCCTCAGTGACCGATGTGAGGCACGCCATGCCCGAAATTTCCTTTCCCCGCAGCGTTCCCACTTACTGTGCGGCCAGTCTGACGCTCTCCTGCCCCGCGACGGTGAACGGCAAGCCAACGCTCTATTCCATCACGGCCGAGGCGCTCGAAACACACTTTGGCGCGCGCTCCCCGCGCGAGGAAGATCTGGTGCGAGCGTTCACCAGCCACCGGCAGCGTATCGAGCGCATTGCCGAAGGGCTGTTCGAGCTAACCCAGGCACGTGAGATCCTGTTGCGCAGCGGGCATATCCGTTTCGCCGGCTGAGAACCCGAGGACTGGCAAGCAAAGCGCCCCGTTCCGGCTGCATGCCAGCCGGTCCCCGACCGGCCGCATCCATCTATCGCGCCTGGTCGTGCTCAGCCTTCCACCGCTTGGCCACGCACCAGCAGCACCGGCACGTTGGCCTGGCGAATGACCGACTCGGCCACGCTACCCAGGACCAGCCGGCGCACGCCGCGCCTGCCGTGGGTCCCAATCACGATCAGGTCAGCACCCCAGTTGCTGGCAGCCTCATTCACGGATCCGGCGATATCGCCGCCGACCGCCTGTTCGCTCACCAGGCGCGTCTCGTAACGCACGCCTTGCGCGGCGAGCCGCTGGGCCGCAGCCGCCAACGCGCGTTCGCCGCTCTCGGCCAAGGCATGCATTACCGGCGTCGGGTCGTAGTAGGCGACATCGAACATTAGCTGGCCGTTGTCCACGATATACAGGGCAAGCACCTCCGCGTCGCCGGCACCTGCGAGCCGGATTGCCTCGTTCAGGGCCAGGTCGGAAGTTGCGCTACCGTCCACAGCCACCACGATCTTCTTATATACCGCATTCGTCATTGCCATTTGCTCCAGGAACATCACGGATAGTGGCGAAAGCGCCATAGCGCTCCGCCGGAATGGATACTACTCTCCCAATGCGTCAGGTAGCTGGTACGGCACATTGTTGCCCGTACCCGGATCAGCGTCACTGGGAGGAAACCGGGCTCGCACCGGAGTCGACTATCACGAGATAGCGGCCCGGCCGCGCCACCGGCGTGCGGTCCGGCGCAAGAACCCAAAGTGAGTCACCGCGCTCGACCGCCGCCACGTAATCAGCATCGATCAGCCCGAAACGATCGATCAGGCGATTGAGTCCGGCAGGAATCCGCACGCATCCCTTGGACGCCGGACGACCGAGGCGGGACTCCAGCCGGTCGGGGTCGGTCGCGTGCATTTGCAGGCGCATCTGGCTCTCGCCACCCTTGCCCCAGCCGCGTTCGGCATCGACCCAGCCAAAGTCATAGACGCGCATCCCGCGCACGCCGTAGCCGCGGATCCCGTTCTCGTTGTAAGTACCCTCGGCCCGAAAATCCATGTTCTCCAGGCTGTGGTCGAACACACCGACGGGCGTGATGAAGTGATCGAATTCACCCGGCTTGCCTGTCGATGTGGATGTCGCGCCAACCCATCGCCAGGAGACGCCGTCGCCAGCTCGCGCGAACACCATGGCGGCCTGGACGCGGGGGTTGCGGTCGACCAGAACGACCCAGTCGCCGGCCCCGGCATCCAGCCCGTCGGCCTGGAGCGCGGATGCCAGCAGGCCGGCATACCGTGTGACGGTGGCGGCCGGCAAGTTGAGATGGCGCGGCACCTGCTGCGTGAACGCTTGCCGCACCGTGCCGAATTCGCTGTTGGCAGCAACCAGCGGCGCCTGGATTGAAAACAGCCCCAACAGCGCCAGCAGTGCGCACCGCTGGCGGAAAGCGAGGACGCCGGCCCTCCGGGGGCGAGTACATTGCATAGTTGCCTCCTTGCGCAAGGTCGCAGCCAGATACCGGGCCGGCGTTACCCGGAAATGCGCTGATCGAAGCGCTATGCTTGATGATTCACGTTTGTTCAGCCCGCTGCCTTGCTCAAGATCAAGATATCGGGTGAGCGCCGGGTGAGCGCCGTTAACGCCGCCGACGCTACCAGGCACCACGTGCATAGTGCCTCCTACTCTTATATAGACCGCTGCGGTGGCGACGATTTCCCGGCGCAACGCTCGATGTGTTGCACGCGGGACATGCCCTGAACCGCATCGGCAATGGAAGCGCAGCCAAGCGCACGCGGGTGGGGTGAGGCGCCCGGAACGATCCGGCAAGGCCCTTGCGTTTCATGCCAGAGTCTGGGCGCATCCATATACAATCACGGCCATGCAATACATCCATGTCGTCAACGGCGACGTAGCGGGCAACACGCTACGGCAAGCCCTCGCCCAGGCCGCCCGGCCCGACCCGGTCGTCGTGCTTCGCGACGACCTCGCCGTCGGTCCACTTGCCGACGTCGACAGCAGCGGACTCATCCGCTCCGGTTTCTGGCAGCGCGTGGCGCCCTATAGCGACATCGACTTCGCCGCAGAAATGCACCAGGCGCTCGACCAGTTGCACAAGTTGCGCAAGGATGAGCTGGAAGTCGCCATCTGGCATGGCCAGAGCGCATCCGACCAGCTGATGCTGCGCCGGGTGGTGTTCCATCTCTACCAGTCGCCGCAGCGCATCAATGAAGTGGCCATGGACCTGCGCGAACTGGAAGTACCAGCAAGCGGCAACCTGGCCGCTATCGGCATGTACCCCGCGGCCCGCCTGGCGCGGCGCTTCTCCACCATTGCGCCGGTCTCGGTACTGCGCCTGGGCCGCCTGGGCTACGAGTGGCAGCAGAACGTCAAGGAAAACGCCGACGTGCGCCTGTGGAAAGGCAATACGCTGGTGCCCGCGGCTTATCACACGGTCGATGAGGTGATCCTGGAGCGCGCCCCGCTGGAATGGGCGCCGGCCTCCCAAGTGGTGGGCGGCGTGATGGGCGCCATCGAAGGCCTTCTGGCCAGCGACTGGTTTGTGTTCTGGCGCTGCCGCGAACTGATCGGTGCCGGCCAGCTCGTGCTGCGCGGCAACGCCGAGTCGCTGCAGACGTGCGAGCTCCGCCGCAATCTGTCCGCCGGCGGCGATTAAGAAGAAGAAAAGCAAACGTCTCCATGGCCCGTACCAAGGCACCCGATTTCGAGGCGCAGCGCGAACAGATCCTGGAACTGGCCGCCGCCGCCTTTGCCGCCAGCAGCTACCCCAGCACCTCGATGGCCGATCTGGCCGCCGCCTGTGGCACTTCCAAGGCGCGGCTATATCACTATTACGAGAGCAAGGAAGCGATCCTGTTCGACCTGCTTGACCGCTACACACGCCGGCTTATGCTGATCGTGACCGAGGTCGAAGCCGAGGCCGAGCGCCAGGGGCGCAGCGAGCGGGAAAGCTTCGCCAACCTGATCCGGGCCTTCCTTGCCGAGTACGAAACCTCGCAAACCCGGCACGTCGCCCTGATCAACGACGTCAAGTYCCTCGCCGAAGAGCAGCGCGACCAGATCCTCAAGCGCGAGCGCGACGTGGTAGCCGCCTTCTCGCGGCAGTTGCGCAGGGCCTACCCGGAACGCGTCAACCGCGACAACCAGGCGGCGCTGACGATGACGGTGTTCGGCATGATCAACTGGACCTTCACCTGGCTCAAGCCTGGCGGCAAGCTGTCGTATGCGGAATTCGCCGAGATGGTGATCGACCTGCTCGCGGGCGGGCTGCCGGGCACCCACGCCACCGGAGCGTCGGCCAGGCAGATTGGAAGTGCCGCGTAAGGCATATCGATACAACGGGCGCCAGCGGGGCGCCCGTTGTATCAGGACCAGTCTTCCTCTTCCTTGCGGCGGCGCTGGTCGCGATCCTGCCGGAACATTTCCTCCAGTTCGTCGCGCGCCTGGCGCGCCAGCGATACGAGCTTTTTCTGGTCGGTGTAATGCGGGTAGAACCGATCGATCGCCGCGATATTGTGGCGCCGGAACCTGAGCGCGAGCGAGCGCGCATGAGTGGGATCGTAGCCCAGTCCCTCCAGCACGCGGCGTCCCAGCATCAGCGACCCCTCGAACAGTTCGCGCTCGAATAAATTCACCCCGCGGTCCTTTAGCTGGTAGACGTGCGACACATGACGCGCCCGCGCATAGATTTCCAGGTGCGGGAATCGCGCCCGCACACTGTCGATCAGCGCCAGGCTGTCCTCCATCCCGTCGATCGCCACCACCAGTATGCGCGCCCGCTCGGCGCCGGCGGATTCGAGCAGGTCCATGCGGGTGGCATCGCCGTAAAAGACCTTGAAATCGTACTGGCGCAGGAACTCGATCTGGTCGGGATCGTGGTCCAGCACGGTCACGCCGATTCCCTGTGCATAAAGCAACCGGCCGATGATCTGGCCAAAGCGGCCGAAGCCGGCGATCAGCACGGGGTTGTCCTGCGGCGAGATCACATCGTCCGGACGGCGCGCCAGGCGGGCCAGCCGGGGTGCCACAAGCCGGTCGTAGGCAAGCAGGAGCAGCGGCGTAGCCACCATCGACAGCGCCACGACCAGCACCAGCAGTGCCTCGGTGCGCGCCGGCAGCAGGCCCGCGCCTCCCGCCACCCCAAACACCACGAAGGCAAACTCACCGCCTTGCGAAATCAACAGCGCAAACAGCAGCCACTGGCCCCGCGCGATGCCGAAGCGCGGCGCCAGCAGGGCCAGTACCACCGTCTTGAGCAGCACGAAGCCAACCACCAGGGCAGCCACCTGACCCGGCGCCTGCATCAGCACGCCGAAGTCGATCGACATGCCGACCGCCATGAAGAACAGGCCCAGCAGCAAGCCCTTGAACGGCTCCAGGTCGGCCTCCAGCGCATGGCGATATTCCGAGTCCGCCAGCAGCACGCCGGCCAGGAAGGTGCCCAACGCCATGGACAATCCCACCGCGTCCATCATCAGGGYGATGCCGACCACCAGCAGCAGTGCGAAGGCGGTGAACATCTCACGCATATCGGTTCGCGCAATAAAACGCAGCGCCGGCCGCACCAGATAGCGCCCGCCCACCACCACGGTGCCGATCACGCCGACCGCCTTCGCCGCCCCGAGCCATCCCACCGCCCCCGACGTCCCGGCCACGCCGGCTTCGGCGCCCCCGGCCGCCAGCAGCGGCAACAGCGCGATCATCGGGATCGCGGCGATGTCCTGGAACAGCAGGATGCCGAAGCTGGCCGCACCCGCGGGCGTACCGAACAGGTTGCGCTCCGTCAGCGTGGCGAACGCTATCGCGGTGGACGACAACGCCAGCCCCAGGCCCGCCACCAGCGCCACCTGCCACGGCGCCCCGACAAGCGCCGCGACGCCGCCGACCAGGAGGGCGCAGGCGGCCATCTGGGCGCCGCCGTAGCCGAAGATGACGCGGCGCAACGCCCACAGCTTCTTGGGCTCCAGTTCCAGGCCGATCACGAACATCATCAGCACCACGCCGAACTCGGAGAAATGCAGGATGGATTCGACATTGGTGACTAGCCGCAGGGCCCACGGGCCGATCGCCACGCCCGCCAGCAGGTAGCCGAGCACCGCGCCAAGGCCGAACCGGCGCGCCACCGGCACGGCCACCACCGCGGCGATCAGGAAGACCACCAGCGCCACCAGGAAATCGTGTTGTTCCATGGCGCGCTCCTCAGCCTGCGGCAACGCGCGCGGCGCCGCCCAATACGCCGGACACCCGGCCGATGTGATCGGCCAGCGTCCGGGCATCGGCCTGGTTGGCGTCATGCAGGACCAGCGGCGCCAGCCAGTTCATGCCGCACAGCACGGCGGTCTGCTCCAGCGGCAGCATGTATTCCTCGATACTGTGGCCGTGCGCGCCATCGGGGCCATACGAGTCGGCATGTCCACCGGTGCTGGCCACCACCAGCAACGACTTGCCCCGCAACGCCGTCCCGCCGGGACCGTAGGCCCAGCCGCTCTCCAGGACTTCGTCCAGCCACAGCTTGAGCAAGGCCGGAACGCTGTACCACTGCACCGGGAACTGGAACACCAGCGTGCCGGCGCGCGCGAGCGCGCGCTGCTCCGCGACCACATCGATGTCGTAGTCGGTGTAACTGGAATAGAGATCGTGCACGGTGACGTCCGGCAAGCTTTCCAGCGCTGTCGCCAGTGGACGATTGACGCGAGACAGATGCGGCCGGGGATGCGCATAGATGACGAGAATCGGGGGCTCTGCCTTGGGGTCCACGAAAAATCCTGAAAAATGTAATGCAAAACGAGGGGCACCCGGCTAAAAATGCCGTGTGAATCACAAATCAATGCGCGCAACCCGGCGCTGGCACGCGGGTTCAAGGTGCAAAAGGCGGCCGGTGGCGGAACAGAAAGGAATGCGGCGTTGCAGCAAACCCACAACGCGATGCCGGAATCACCCCTTCGATATCGCCGCAACCCATTGATTTACATAGATTTATACGAAATTTACAAAATCGCACAAGCTTCTCTCGGGCCTAACCTTACGTCGAACTGACAATTCCACTACAATACTTTTTGCATCGCAGCAAGATAGTGTTTGCCCTTGGCTTTCGTGCCAAATGCCGAAAGTGCATGGATAAACACCCGCTGAGTGCTATTTTTATACCTGAATACGTCGCGAGGAAAACAAAGTGAATCCGCTCGAACTGAGCAAGGCCGTCGGGGCCGTATCCGACGAAGATCTCCGCCGTGCAGCCGCAGCCGCGCAGGCCTCGCAGCGCCCCACCACCCTGGTGCGCGAGCTGGCAGCGCATCACCGCTCGCGCCTGCTCAAGCATTTCCTCGCCCTGGGTGAGGAGGATCGCCTGCTCCGTTTTGGCCAGTCGGTTGGCGATCATGTGATCGAAGCCTATGTCGACAGCATCGATTTCGACCACGACACTGTCTTCGGCGTCTACGACGAACACCTGGAGCTGATCGGCGTGGGCCACTTCGCCAACCTGCGCGACAACGCCCAGGGCCGCGTGGCCGAGTTCGGCGTCTCCGTGTCGCAGAGTGCCCGTGGCCGCGGCATCGGCAGCTCACTGTTCGAGCGTGCCGCCATGCACGGCCGCAACAGCAACGTGCGCACCTTGTACATGCACTGCCTGTCGCGCAATGCCGCCATGATGCACATCGCCAAAAAGGCCGGCATGAAAGTGCAATACGCCTATGGCGAGGCCGACGCCTACCTCGAACTGCCGCCCGCCGATACGGTCAGCCGCCTGACCGAAGCGCTTGACGAGCAGGTAGCCGACCTCGACTACATGCTGCGCCGCAATCTTCGCGATGCACGCCGTTTCGGCCTGCGCTTCTGGCGCTCGATGGTGCCGCAAAAGCGTACCGCCTGAGGCGGCGCCAACCGGCCACGTTCAAATGGCGCGCCACCCGGCGCGCCATTTTCATTGGTGCCGGCGCCTGCGGCATGGATCAGCCGCCCGGTACCGGCAAGGCCGTGGTGTCCTTGATGCATTCGAGCGCGAAGCTCGAGCGCACGTCGATCACCGCCGGATGGGCCAGCAAATCGTCTTTCATGAAGCGCGCGAAGTGCTCCATGTCTTCTACATAGACCTTGAGCAGCAGATCCATCTCTCCCGTCATTGCATGACAGGCGGCCACCTCCGGCCAGATGGCGATGGAGGCGCGGAACAAGTCCAGCGGCGCCTTGCCCTTGGGCGCCCCGCCATGCTTCTCCAGCCGTACATTGATATAGGCCAGCAACCCCAGCCCGATCCTGCCGGGCTCCAGCAGCGCCGCATACTGGCGAATCACCCCAATCTCCTCCAGCCGGCGAATGCGCCGCAGGCAGGGGCTGGGCGACAGGTTCACGCGCTCGGCCACTTCCAGGTTGGTCAACCTCCCGTTGGTCTGCAGCACCTCCAGGATCTTCCTGTCGATCTTGTCCAGCTCCACCTTGCTCACGATATTGTTGCTCCGCAATATGTTTGTCGGCAATTTTTTTGCGCAAATTTAGCAAATCGTGCACAAGTACGCAATTTTTTGTGGATGGGTAGGCCGCCCCCCGGCTTCATCGCCCCGCGCGATCGCCTTCCGGGTGCAAGATGCTGCCTCCGCCTGCCACCGTGCACTGGAACCGGGCGCCCGGGGCCGGGCGGCRTTGAACATTCAGGCCGCCAGGGGCAGCTGCGATCCGTTGATCCACCTGGCCGAACGTTGGGAAGGCAAGGATGGTGCCAACACGGGCTCGGCCAACCGCGCCGTGGCGCGCGTCATCCGCAAGCGCGAAAAGAAAAGGCGCGGCCAGTCCGGCCGCGCCTTTTCTTTTTCACACGGCGCGTCGCGCCGTGCGTCCTGCCTTAGCCGCCGCGGCTCGACGGTGCCGTCGGATTGGGCGGACTATTGCGGGGCATCTGCTGCATCCGCTGGTCGTGCATCTTCTTCATGCCGGCGCGGATCTCGTCCAGCGTCACCTTGCCGTCATGGTTGGTGTCCAACTGGTCGAAGTTCTTGGCCAGGCGAGGCATGCCAGCTTGCATTTCAGCCTTGGTCAGCGCGCCGTCACCATTCTTGTCGGCCGCCTTGAAGCGGGCCTCGAACTCAGCCTGCATCTCGGCCCGGCGCTGCTCCCAGTTCGCCTTGTGATAAGCCGCCAGTTCGTTCTTGTCGAGCTTGCCGTCGTGATTGGTGTCGATCTTGTTGAACAGCGCATCGGCTTCGGCCTTGGAAATCGCGCCGTCGCCATCGGTATCGATCGATTTGAGCCACATGCCGCCACCATGGCCCATATGGTGATGCATGCCGCCGTCCATTCCCGGTGCTGGCGCAGGTGTGGGCGCTGCCGGGGCCGCGGCGGTCTGGGCGAAAGCCGTGCCGCCGATCRCCAGGAACACCGCCGAAGCGGCCATGAAATTCCGGATCGAACGCGTCTTGAGATTGCCTTGCATGTCTTTGCTCCTTTTTCGTCTCAGTGGACTGGTAAGGATTAGAGCGCAGGGCAGGCCGGAAAGTTGGTCCATCTAATACGTTGTTACGCAGGTCACAGTTGGACGCCGCCCGTGTAAACCACTGAAAGTTGCGGTAAGTAAGTCAGCACGCCGCCGTTACAAGTCAGTCTTTAACGCTAGTTGATTCATTGCCGCCGCCCGGCTGGGATTGCTGCGGAGCAGCAACGGACGTGGCCGGCATCGGTGTCGAAAGCGGCGCGGCGGCGCCGGAGGGCAGCCCCGGCTGCGCCGGAACTGCCGGGCCACGCCTGACGATGGCAGGGACCGGCAGCGCAATCTCCTGGCGCACGCCGTTGCGCTCGATCACGACCGCGCGGTCGCGTACTTCCGTCAGCCGGATCTGCGGCGACAGCGCCGTGCCCGCGCGCACCGCCTTGGGAGGACCGCCATCGAGCGAGACGATGGCCGCGCCGGCACCGCTGCCGATATCGGCAACCACGCCGATTACCTGCACGTCGCGCACGCCGGACTGCGCGCTGCCGCCAAACAGCGTGCCGGCCGCGCCGGTCTCCACCGCCTCGGTCTGCGCCACGCGCGCCACGCGCGGCACGGAAATGGTCTTCATCGCGCTGAAGGTGAGCGCCCAGCGGGTCGCAAGAGCGCACAGCGCGACGAACAGCACGAGCCCGACCAGTCGCGGCAGCCAGAGGCCGAAGGGGTTAAAGCGAAGGGCGGGCCGCAGGGATAGTTGCACGGAGATAGGTAAACTGGGCGTGAAAGTACCAAGCCTACCAGAGCCGTATGACAGCTGTCTGCCCCACGCACGCCCGCTCCACAGCGGCACCGGGCGGCGGCCTGGTGCCAGCGGCTGCCGCCGCGGCCGTTTCGAGGTGGGTGAACATGCGAGCACTCGCTCACAAAGTCGTCATGTTCTGGCGGTTATACTGTTTGACTAACTGGATCGCCGCCACGCGCAAGAAGAAGAGCAGGCGCTCCGCCAGAAATTCCATAAGGCTAACCATGATGCGCAGGATCGTTGCCAACTTCTCCGACTCTTCCCCCCGCCTCGGCCGTCGTCGCGCCCGCGGCTTTACCCTGATCGAAATCATGGTCGTGATCGTGATCCTTGGCGTGCTGGCCGCGCTGGTGGTTCCGAAGATCATGAGCCGCCCCGATGAAGCCCGTATCGTCGCAGCGCGCCAGGACATCTCCTCGATCATGCAGGCACTCAAGCTGTACCGCCTCGACAACAGCCGCTATCCCACCACCGAGCAAGGCCTTGCCGCGCTGGTGGCCAAGCCCGCCACCGAGCCGGTTCCCAATAACTGGAAAGGCGGCGGCTACCTGGAAAAACTGCCCAAGGATCCCTGGGGCCATCCCTACCAATACCTGAACCCCGGCGTGCGTGGCGAGATCGACGTGTTCAGCTTCGGCGCCGACGGCCAGGCTGGCGGCAGCGCCAACGACGCCGATATCGGCAACTGGGAATAAGGTAACAACGCCATGATCCGGGCCGGGCGCGCAGCCATGAGCACCTGGCCACAGGGACGGCGATCACATGGCGACCGTGGCTTCACCTTGCTGGAACTGCTGGTGGTGATGGTGATCGCCGGCATCGTGATCGCGCTGGTCGCCGTCAATGCCTCGCCCAATGAGCGCGGCCGTGTGCTGGACGACGGACAGCGCATTGCGCGGCTATTCGAATTGGCACAGGAAGAAGCCCAGCTGCGTGCCCGGCCGATCGCCTGGGAGGCCGATACCGGCGGCTGGCGTTTCCTGCAAGCCACGCCCGCCGGATGGATCCCGCTGACCGATGTATTCGCACCCGCTAAGTGGCGCCTGCCGCTCGACGGCGTGGCCGTGACCGAAGGCGGCAGCGGCAACACCGGCGCCCGCCTGGTGTTCGGGCGGGAGCTGATCGACGGCCCCCAGCACGTAGTGCTGGTGCGCGGCGACATCCGCGTCGACGTGGCCGCCGACGGAACCGGGCGCTACTTCGCCAGCACGCCATGATGCTCCGATCACCGTCCTTCCCGTTCCCCCGCAAACGCCGGTGTTTGCCCGCGCATGGCTTCACCCTGATCGAGGTACTGGTCGCCCTGACCATCCTGGCGGTGGCGCTGACCGCCGCCATGCGTGCGATGGGATCGATGATCGAGGCCGGCTCCTCCTTGCAGACCCGCATGCTGGCCGAGTGGAACGCCGAGAACCACCTCGCCAGCCTGCGCTTGTCCAAGACCTGGCCCGAACCCGGCACACGCGGCTACGCTTGCCCGCAGGGCGGCGTCGAACTGTATTGCGAAGAAACGATCTCCGGCACGCCCAACCCGTCTTTCCGCCGCGTCGAGATTGCGGTCTACCCGTCCGGCGCCGACAAATCCGTGCGCCTTGCCTGGCTCGTCACCATCGTCCCCAATGAAACGCGCAACCTGCTTTAGGCGGCCATTCGGGCGGCCAGCCGCGCGCGGCTTCACGCTGCTGGAAATGCTGGTGGCCATCACCTTGCTCGCGGTGATCGCGGTGATCGCCTGGCGCGGGCTGGATGCGATGACGCGCGGCCGCGAACGCCTGACCGACCACGACAACCGCCTCAATACGCTCAAGTTGCTATACGGCCAGTTCCAGTCAGACTGCGAGGCTCTGGCCAGCCCGGCCCTGCTGCAGACCAGCCCGGTCGAGTTTGGCAATGGCCAGGTGCTGATGGTGCGCGACCGCCGCGACGAGGGGCGCCCCGCGCAGTGGCAGGTGGTGGTCTACCGGCTCAACGGCAATACCGTGGTGCGGGTGGCCAGCCCGCCGGCGGACAACCGCAACGCGGTGCGGGCCGCGATGATTACCCTGCGCCAGGCCAACGCTGGCGGCAACCTCGCGCGGGCGCTGGTCAGCGATGCGGACAGCCTGTCGGCACGCGCCTGGATCGAGCCCGGCGGCTGGCAGACCGAGAACGGCCGCATTGCCGCGGCCCTGCTTGGCGGCAACGCCAGCGCCAGCGCGTTGGCTGCCTCGGGCGCAAGCGCCAGCCCGGGCGTGGCCACCACGGTGGTGCGCGCGATCGAGCTCAACCTGACGGCGCGCATGGGCGACGGCGACACGCCGCRGCGCTTCCAGAAGATCTGCATGACCGGCCTATGAGCAAGCGCCCACGCCATCTCGCGGCCGCGCGGGCGGCAACCGCCCGCCGCCCCGCTCCCCTTGCGCTGACAAGGCACCGCCAGCGCGGGGCCGCCGTGGTGACGGCGCTGCTGGTGGTCACGCTGGCGGTAGTGGTGGTATCCGGCATGTTATGGCGGCAGCAGGTACAGATCCGCTCGATCGAGAACCAGCGCCTGCTGGCCCAGGCGACCTGGATCGAACGCGCGGCCGTCGACTGGGCCCGCCTGATCTTGCGCGACGACCAGCGCCGCACCAACGTGGATCAATTGGGCGAACCCTGGGCGGTACCGATCGCCGAAACCCGCCTGTCGGACTTCCTGGGCGCCGCGCTGCGTACCGACCAGGAGGGCGAGACCTCGTTCCTGTCGGGCCGCATCCTTGACGCCCAGGCCCGCTTCAACCTCAGCAACCTGGTGCTATGGACAGCCAGCGAAACGCAAGGCCGGGTCGCCACCATCGACGCCCCCAGCCTGGCGATCTATCGCCGCCTGCTGCAGACGCTGGGCCTGAACGTGGCGCTGGCCGAGCCAACCGCGCGCTACCTGTTGAGTGCCGCCGGCGGCAGCAATGGCAACAGCGGCGACAGCCAGCGGGGACTGCGCTCACCCGATGACGTCAACGACCTGCTCGCCATCCCGGGCTACACGCCGGCTATCGTGGCCACGCTGACGCCCTTTGTCGATGTGCTGCCCGAGCGCACGCTGGTCAATGCCAACACCGCCGAGGCCGAAGTACTGACTGCGGTGATCGACAAGCTGCCGCTGGACCGCGCCCGCGAACTGGTGCGCCAGCGCGACCGCGCCTTCTTCAACAATATCGGCGACCTGCAGACGCAATTGCGCACGCTGGCACCGCAGGCCGACCCGAACGCCGCCATCAGCACGCTGGACGTGCGCACCCACTATTTCCTCGTCTACGGGCTGATTCGCCATGAGCGCGCCAGCCGCATGCAGGTCTCGCTGGTCTACCGCGGCGAAGTGCTGGGCAACGCCAACACCACCCGGGTGGTCTGGGTGCGCGATATCGACCGCATGCCCGAGCAGCGTTGAGGCCCCCCGCCGCGGCCACGGGTGTGGTTCCGGGCACCAGGCAACGCCGCTGTCCCTGTCGTGACGAAGCGTCCAGGCGTCCCCGGCGACGCCTGCCGGCGCGCTTTTCGAGCGTTTGCCAACTGAAGTCTGACAGATACGTATTGACGCCAATTCGTCACACAGGCAAGGTATGCTCCGGCCCGGCGGAACCGTGGTCCCATGAACTTGGCGCTCCGCCTGTACGGTGCCGCCGGCAGCCATGCTGGGCGTCTGTCATGCGCGCGGCGCGGTCCGCTGCAGGGTCACCAGCCCCCGCTATCGTTCAATGACGCCATGATTGGCGCAGTAGCAAGGAAATCTTGAGCACCACCCTGTACGTCCGCCTGCCGCATCGGCCGCACGACCAGCCGCAACCCTGGCACTTCGGTGCCCTGCCGTTTGCCCTGGTGCGCACGGCCGTCGCCGAGCGCGACCGCCGGCATGGCCCCCAAACGGCCGGGCAGCTGTTGCGCGAAGGCCACGCTGCCATCGCCGAACTGCCTGCCGCCGACCGACTGGTCCTGATCATGGCAGCCAGCGACGTTCTGCTGACCGGCGCCACGGTACCGCCACTGGCGCCGGCGCGCCTCAAGCTGGCGCTGCCGAACCTGGTCGAGGAAGTGCTGGCCACCGACGCTCACCCTTGCCATATCGCCGTTGGCCCCGTGCTCGATGCGGTGACGGGCAAGGCTGCCAGCGGCTCGCGCCGTCGCCTGCTGATGGTGACCGACCGGGCTTGGCTGCGCGCCGTGCTGGACGCCTTTGCCGAGCATCGCTACCGCCGCCGCCATGTGCTGCCGGCACAGTTGTGCCTGCCGCTGCCGGTAGTGGCCGCTCCCGCTGAAGCAGCGGCCAGCGCCGCTGCCGATGCCCCGGCCCCCGCGGTCATGGCTGCACTGGCGCTTGAAGCCGCCACCCTGACCAGCGCGTCCCCCCTGTTCGAAACGGAGGGTGTACCCGCGCCGGCCGATATCCCGCGCTACTGGCAACTGACTGTGCGCAGCGGTGAGTACGCAGGCTACGGCCTGCTGCTTGGTTCCGATGCGCTGGGTGCCTGGCAGGGACTTGCCCCGGCCGGTGAGTGGTACGCATCGCCGGAAGCCATGGCGCAAGTGGCGCCCCAGGGCGCGCATCCGCTGGACTGGCAGGCATGGATCGAAGGAGCGCAGGCCAGCCTGCGCGAGCCCTCTCTCGACCTGGCCCAGTTCGAGTTCGCCCAGGGCCGCGCCGATCGCTGGAACCTCAAGGCCTGGCGCCTGCCGCTGGCGCTGGCTGCGGGCCTGATGGTAGTCCAGCTGATCGGCATGAACGCCCACTGGCTGCTGCTGCGCCAGGAAGAGCAACGGCTGGTGGCCGGGCAGGAACAGGCATTGCGCAGCGCCTTCCCGCAAATTCCGGTGGTGATTGACCCGCCGCTGCAGATGCGCCGCCAGGTCGAACAGCTCCGCCTGGCCAGCGGCCGCAGCACGCCTGACGATTTCCTGCCGCTGGCCGACCGCTTCAGCCAGGCCGCAAGCCAACTCGCGCCGGACGCGCTGCTGGCGCTCGAATACCGCGGGCATGCCCTGTTCGCCACGCTCAAGCCCGACACCGACACCGACGCTCTGCGCAGCGCGGCGCGCCAGTCCGGCCTGGCCATGGAAGCCGACAACAGCCCGCCCGACCCCTCGCGCGGCAACGCACCGGCCGGTACGCGCTGGTCGATCARGCCCAGCCTGTGAGCGCGGACCGCCAAGTGAACCTGATGAAAGACACCGCATCGAAACCCGGCCCGGGCGCCGCCAAGCGCAGCCCGGGCGCCCGGGCGCGCGCCGCGGAGCGGCTGGCG
>NZ_JBFTLX010000113.1:0-22470 GCF_056396665.1 Cupriavidus sp. 05T313
CCGCAATCCCGAGTTCTGCCGCCGCCGCGTAGCAGAGGATCTTCAGGCGCGGGTCGCTGGCGCGAATGCGGCTGTCGATCATCTGCCGCAGCGTCAGGTTGTAGGCATGGGGGTCGCCGCCACGCGCCGAACTGGCGGCGCACTGCTGCAGGTGCCGGCTGAACTGCCGGACTTCCTGCCGCAGGTCGATGAGCCCTTCCATGCGGGATGGGGATAGCTGTGGCATATCGTCAATCCGGCATCGGCGCCATGCCGCGGGCAACAGGGAGCATGGGGAGTGCCGTCATGGCAGCACGTTGCGCGGGTCGTCCTTCAGCACCAGTTGCCAGGCTTCCCGCGCCATGGGCGCGCTCTTTTCTTCCATCACGTGCGCAAGCAAGCCAGCCGAGCGGCCGACCAGCGACAGGCCGCGCGCGATCAGCGGATCGAGGCCCATGGCCGCGACCACGGCCGCGATCGCACCCACCGCATTGAGCGGCAGCGGCTTGTTCTGTTCCTTGGTCAGCACCTGGCCGATGGCGTCCATCAGGCGCCAGTGCACGCCGTAGTAGCCATTGGCGCGCGACAGTTCGCGCAGTGTCGGCACGCGCGGATCGCCATCGACGTGGATCGGGTGGCCGACGCCGTAGATCGGCTTGCGCAGTTCCTTGTGACGGCGGATCACGGTCCGCGCCGCCTCGAGGATCTGCTCATCGGTGGCGTCGCTGGTCAGCTCGCGGGCGCCCTCGATCAGCATCTCCGCGCCATTCTGCATGGTGCCGAGGAAGACGCTGCCGGCGCCCAGCAGGCCCGCGGCAACCGCGCCCTGGAGCGCCTCGGGCGCGCCAATGTAGGTCAGGCGCGCCGCCAGCGAGCTGGGCGTGATGCCGTGGTCGGCCGTGGTCACCAGCAGGGCGTTGACCATGACCTTTTCCTGCTGGCTGGGCAGGCGCGCCAGGGTGGTGTGGAAGATCATGTCGACGAAGTCGAACTTGCCGATGATCTCGGTGGCCAGGTTCAGGCCACGCACCATGATGGTGTCGGTGGTCGTGTAGCCGATTTCAGTCTTTACCATTGGGAAGGCTCCATTCCTTGATACGAGAGGACAGCGTCCAGCGCGGTCACTCCTTGTCCTTGCGGCCGGACCGCAAGCGGGTTGATTTCCAGCTCGTCGACCTGGCCGGCATGCCTGACGACGAAGTCGCTCAGCTTCACCAGCGTATCGACCAGCGCGTCGATGTCGCACGCGGGCTGGCCACGATGGCCCTTGAGCAGTTCGTGGCAGCGTGTCTCGGCGATCATCTGCCGGGCCGACTTCGGCGTTAGCGGCAGCAGCCGCCGGCTGACGTCCTTGAACAGTTCGATGCTCACGCCGCCCAGCCCGAAAGTGCAGACGTGGCCGAACACGGGATCGCGGTGAATGCCGACCACGGCTTCCACGAAGGGTGAGGGCAGCATGGGCTCCACCAGCACACCTTCGATCTCGCCGGGCGCGCACGCCTTGCAGCCGTTGGCATGTATCGCCTCAAACGCGGCCTTGGCGTTGCTTTCGGATGCGATGCCCAGGCATACGCCGCCGATATCGGTCTTGTGAGTAATCGCGGGGCTGACGATCTTCATCACCGCCTCGCCCACGCTGCCCAGCGGCAGCCACTTGTGGTCGAACTCGGCGCGCCAGCGGCCATACGCGATGAAGCGCTTGATGGCCAGCACGGTGTTGCCGATGGCGCGCATGGGCATCAGACCGCCATCGATCATCTTGCGGTGRCCTTCGCCCGTGCGGTCGCTCATCCAGACCGGCACGATGGGCGTCGTCACTTCGCCCTGCACCTTGACCAGGCTTTCGCCGAGCAGGACGGTGGTCTGGCCGTACTCGACCGGAATCGGCACCATCACCAGGTCGGTATTCGGATCGCTCGCCGTCGCCTTCAGGGTGGCGTAGCTGACTTCCGAATTGACCAGCACTTCCGCCGTGACGTCGACAGGATTGTCGACGGCGGCATAGCCGGGCAGGGCCTTCTTCAGCGCGGCGACCGTCTCGGGCGCGAACTCGGCCAGCTTCAGGCCGGCGGTGCCGACCATGTCGGAGGCGAGCGCGGCGGTGCCGCCCGAGAAGCTATATACGGCAAGCTGTTCGCGGCCGGTGGGCGTCGCCCTGGACAGCAGCGAGGCGACATCGATCAGCTCGTCGATGTCATCGACCTCAATGATGCCCAGCTCGCGGAATACGGCGGTGTTGATCTCGGCGGAACCGGCAATGGCGGCCGTATGCGACTGGGCCGCCCTGGCGCCGTACTCCGACTTGCCGACCTTGATCGCCACGATCGGCTTGCCGCGGCGGGCCGCGTGCAGCGCGGCGGCCATGAAGCGCGGGCCGTTGCGCACGCCTTCCAGCGTGGTGACGATGACCTTGATATCCGGGGCGTCAGCCATGTAGTGGATGAAGTCGCTGACCTCCAGATCCACTTCATTGCCGCCGGAGCACCACAGCCCGATGCCGACGCCGCGATCCATCGACTGGATGAACGAGCGTCCGAGGCCGCCGCCCTGCGTGGCCACGCCGATCGGGCCGGGACGGCGGTCAATGCGCCAGGCCGGCGAGAACGTCAGGCCAAGGCGCGCGTTCATGTTGTTCAGTCCCGGGCAATTCGGACCGTAGATCCGCATGCCGGTGCTGTGCGCGATCGCGCGCATCTGCGCTTCCACGGCACGGCCGGCTTCGCCGGTTTCGCCGAAACCAGAGGTGAAGACGATGGCAAACTTGACGCCAATCTTGCCGCAGTCGCGCAGGGTGTCGAGCACCGTGTCCGCGCGCACGGCCAGGATGGCCAGGTCGGGCGCCGCCTTCAGGTCCAGCACGGAAGCCACGCAAGGCCGGCCATGGATCTCCGTGCGGCCCGGGTTGACCAGGAGCAGTTCACCAGTGAATTCCGAGTACTTGGTCAGGTTCTCCAGCGTGCGTCCGCCGATGCTGTCCGGCTTCTCCGAGGCGCCGACCAGCACAATCGATTGCGGCAGGACCAGCCTGGACAGGTCGGTGAAGCTCGGCGGCGAGGGATCGTTGCCTGCGCTCATTGTGCTTCCCCGGGGTGGCGGCGCTTGAACAGGCAGGTGGCGGCCATTTCGGCCACCACTTCGCCGCGTTGGTTGATGCCCTTGCGCAGGAAGCCGACGATGCCGCGGTCCGGGCGGCTGGTGGCCTTCTGCTCCACCACTTCGATGTCCACGCGGATGGTGTCGCCGATGAAGGTGGGCTTGGGGAACTTCAGCCGGTTCTCCAGCACGCTGAATAGCGAGCCTTCGAAGAATTGGTTGGGAATCGAGCGCGAAGTCAGGCCGGCCATGAACGACGCCACCAGCATGCCGTGGGCAATGCGCTGGCCGAAGATGGTGCCCTTGGCGTATTCGGCGTCGACGTGCACCTTGTTGAAGTCGCCGGTCAGCGCGGCGAAGGCAGCCACATCAGCCTCGGTGATGGTGCGCGACGAGGTCGAGTACGTCATGCCGGGAGTCAGGTCTTCCCAGTAAAGCGTGGTATTTGCGATCTGTTCGAGGATGGCGGGTTGGGTCATGTCTGGTGTCTCCGTATAGCGTGCCAGGGCTCAGGTCAGGGCGCTGATGCCCAGGATTTCGCGGCCGATGATGAGGGTCTGAATTTCCGTGGTGCCCTCGGGGATCATGCCGCCGCGGGTGTCACGGAAGATGCGCTCGATGGGGTATTCGGTGGCGTAGCCCATGCCGCCATGGACCTGCAGCGCGAGGTTCGCGACTTCGAAGGCGGCTTCCGTCGCATACAGCTTGGCGATCGAGCATTCCGTGCGCGAGTTGCCGTTCTGCATGGAACGCGCGGCGCGGTAGCCGAGCGCGCGCGCGGCCAGCGTCTTCATGGTCATGTCGACGATGTGCTTTTGCACCAGCTGGAACGAACCGATGGGGCGGCCGAACTGCTTGCGCTGCAGCGCATACTCGGTCGACAGGTCCAGCGCGGACTGCGCCGCGCCCACGGCGCCCATCGCCACGTTCAGTCGCCCGAAGTTAAGGCCGATGAGGATCTGCTTGAGGCCCTGGCCTTCGCGGCCGAGCAGGTTGGCGGCCGGCACTTCGGCATTGTCGAAGGAAAACGCGGCCGTGCCGGTACTGCGCGCGAACATCGTCTCGACCGGGCGGATTTCATACGGCGTTTCGTCCCGTTCGACCAGGAACAGCGACAGTTCGCCATTGCAGGTCTCGCTGAACGTGCGCGCCACGACGATGCCGAAGTCCGCGAACAGGCCGTTGGTGATCCACAGCTTGCTGCCGCTCAGCACGTAGCRGTCGCCGCGCTTGTCGGCCCGGGTCCTGATCTCGGCGACATTGGAGCCGACGTCCGGCTCCGAGATCGACACGAAGGTCTTGCGCTCGTTGCGCAGCAGCGGACGCATGAAGCGCGCCTTCTGGTCTTCCGTGCCGTAGGCGTTGATGATTCCGGAAACGATGTTCAGGCCGTTGAGCAGAATGCGCAGGGACAGCCAGCAATAGCCGGCTTCTTCCATCATCACGGCCCATGTCAGGTAGTCCAGGCCAAGGCCGCCGTCGGCTTCCGGCAGGTAGCCGCCGAGATAGCCGAAGTCCGCCAGGCCGCCGATCAGCTCGTGCGGGAAGCGCTTGTCGGCTTCGGCCTGCTGGATGCGCGGCGTGAAGTTCTCTTTCAGGTAGCGGCGGATGTTGTCGCGCAGCAGTTGCTGGCTGGCATCCAGTCCGTCGACGTCGAGCATCGGCTCAGCCATAGCGGCCTCCGGTCACGAAGAGGGTGGTGCCGGTGATGTAGCGGGCGTGCTCCGACGCCATGAAGGCCACCGCGCCGGCGATGTCGCTGGTCTGGCCGGGGAAGGTCACGGCGTTCTTCGCCATCACGTTCTCGAGGATGGTGTCGTAGTTCGGCAGGCTCTTGATGTATTCGGTCTCGATATAGCCCGGGGCGATCGCGTTGACCGTCACGCCTTTGCGCGCCTGCTCCAGCGACAGCGCGCGGGTGAAGCCGACCAGCCCCGCCTTGGCGGTGGAATAGTTGGCCTGGCCCGGGTTGCCGAACAAGGCGCGCGAGCTGATGTTGATGATGCGGCCCCAGCCCTTCGCATGCATGAACGGCAGCGCGGCGCGGCAGCAGTGGAACGCGCCCTTGAGGGTCACGCCCAGCACCAGGTCCCAGTCGGCCTCGTCCATCTTGAGGATGGTGCGGTCCTTCACCAGGCCGGCGTTGTTGACCAGTACGTCGATGCCGCCGAAGGCTTCGTTGCCCGCCGCCATCATCTTGCGTACCTGCTCTTCATTGCGCACATCGCACTGCACCGCGATGGCCTTGCCGCCAGCGGCCTCGATGCCGCGCGCGGTCGCGTCGGCCGCGTCGAGGTCAAGGTCGCTGATGACGACAGCCATGCCTTCCTGCGCCAGCATGCGCGCGGTCTCGGCGCCGATGCCTCGCGCCGAGCCGGTGATGACCGCGACACGGTCTTTCAGTCCTAGGTCCATCTCTTTGTCTCCATTCTCTATGGGTTGGGTTCAACTGTCGGCCAGCAGCGAATTCCGGACTTCGCGCAGTGCCGCCAGGTAGGTTTCACGATGCTTTGCGATGCGTTCCGCCGGGCCCGCCAGCGAAATCCCGACCGGCTGGTCGCCCAGCCATCCCGCGACCGCCAGCGCGGTTACGCCCTCGGTGCCTTCGTCGTGCGCCTCGTACCAGCCGAGTTCGCGCCCGTGCGCCAGTTGCGCCATCAGCGGATCGATGTCGACCACCGTATGCGGGGTGATGGCCCTGCGTTCGATGCCTTCCAGCCTTGCGCGCGCGGCCTCGGGCGGAATCAGCCCAAGCAAGGCCTTGCCCAGCGCGGAGGCGTGCAGGGCAACGCGCTCGCCCACGTCCAGGATGTAGCGCAGCGGCAGCCGGCTTGGCTGCGCTGCGGCGACCTTGACGGCGGCGGATTCGAGCACGCCGAAAAAGGCGCTTTCATTGGTTTTTTCCGTCAGCTGTTCGACCGCCTCCTGGGCCAGCGTGGTCAGCGGGTCGTTCTCCCGGATCTGGCGCGCGGTCTCGAACAGGCGGCCGGTGGGGTAGAAGCGGCGCGTGCGCGACGTCCGCATCAGGTAGCCAAGCGAATGCAAGGTGTGCAGCAGGTCGGAGGAGCTGCTCTCGGCGACCGCCAGCAGGCGCGCCATGTCGGAGTTGGAGAGCTCGCGTTTTTCGCGGGCAAACACCTCAAAAACGGCCATGGTTCGGCTGGCTGCCGGGATCGCGGTGGGCATGCTCGGGTTCCTGGAAGATTTATGTCTACGACATATGGGATAACTATACGGGATTTCGTAGCTCGGTCAAGAAATAAAACTGCTTGTAAATACGAAATGCAGAAGTACACTACGGCAATCCGTAGGAAATGGGCTATCCATTTGCGAGAAAAGAGGTGTTGTTAGCACATTTAGTGACGTAAATGCCACATATAGGAGGCTGACGAATGATTTGCCATTTCAAACTGAGCTCGCCACGTCCGGTGGGCCGCGCATGGGGCGTTGCCCTGGCCTTGTTCACAACAGGCTTGTGCTGGTCAGCTTCGCCGGCGTCGGCGCAGGCGGCTTACCCGTCAAGGCCGGTCACGCTGGTCGTGCCCGGGCCGCCGGGCGGCATCACCGACCAGCTGGGCCGGCTGGTGGCGGCCAGAATGACGAGCGATTTCGGTGTCAGGGTCATCGTGGACAACCGCCCGGGCGCTGGCGGCAATGTCGCAAGCGAGATCGTTGCGCGGGCAGAGCCCGACGGCTACACGATCCTGCTGGGTACGCAGGGCACCATGGCGACCAACCAGTACCTGTACAAGTCGCTGCGCTTCGACCCGGCCAAGGATTTCGTTGCGGTCCAGGGCTTGATGTCCGTGCCGAACATCCTGGTGGTCAACAGCCGCTTGCCATACCAGTCCGTCCAGGAACTGGTGACGTTTGCAAAAGCGCATCCCGGCAAGCTGACGGTGTCATCCGCGGGCAACGGCACGGGAACGCACCTGGCCGCCGAACTGTTCCAGGCGCAGGCCGGCGTAAAGTTCGTGCATATCCCGTACAAGGGCAGTGCGCCATCGATCAACGACCTGCTCGGCGGGCAGGTCGATATGACGTTCGACTACCCGGTGTCGACGCTTGCCCAGGTCCAGGCCGGCAAGCTTCGCGCACTCGCCGTGACCGGGTCAACGCGTTTGCCGTTCCTGCCGCAGGTACCTACCATCGCGGAGGCCGGCTATCCCGGTGCGCAGTCCACCTCCTGGATCGGGTTGTTCTTTCCCGCACGCACGTCGACCCCGGTTGTCATGAAATGGCAGACGCAGGTTGGGCGCTTGCTGGAAGACAGCGCGGCCGTGGAAGCGATCAGCAAGATGGGGGGAATGCCGCTGCCCCTGAGCGGCGAGCGGTTTGCCAGCTTTGTGCAGGCGGAGCGCATCAAATGGAAGGCAACAATCCAGCATTCCGGTGCGACCATCGATTAAGGGCGCAAGCGCCGGCTGGCTGCCGGTGCCTGGCTGGTTCGGGCCGGTTTGAACGCCGGCGCCACGAAGTGCCGAATGCCCATCGCACCGGGGTTCGGTCTATCTGTTTATCCGCTGCGCCAGTCCGCTGCTCCGGGAAGCGCCGCGGGAAGCGGAGTCCTTTATGGACGGACCCAGGCGCTACCGGATCGCGCCCACGCCGCGCATCGTTTCAATGTCTCCCTTCCCATAGCCGGCTGCCAACAGGATTTCGTCGGTATGCTCGCCCAGCATCGGCGCGCGCTGGCGCACGCCGCCCGGCGTACTGCTCAGCTTGATCGGCACGCCGGCAATCTTCACCGGCGCGGCCGAGCCCGGCTGTTCCACGTCGACCAGCATCTCGCGCACCCGGTAATGCGGGTCCTCGAAGATCTCCGCCGAGGTGTAGACCGGGCCGAACGGCACCTTGCCGCCCAGGCATTGCGCGATCTCCTCCTTGGTGCGCACGGCGGTGAACGTCTCGATGGCGTCGATGACGCGCTGGGCGTTTTGCACGCGCGCCGCGTTGGTGGCGAAGGCTTCGTCGCCGATCAGTTCGGGGCGGCCGATCGCCAGCGCCAGCTTTTCCCAGAAGGCGTCGTGCGCGCAGGCGATGGACACATAGCCGTCGCGCGAGCGGAACAGCCCGAAAGGGCAGAGCAGCGGGTGGCGGTTGCCTTCGGGCGCCGGCACCGCGCCGGTGTAGGAGGTCTGGTAGACGATCCGCTCGCACATGGCCAGCACGCAGTCCGTCATGGCCACATCGACGAACTGGCCTTCGCCGCTGGCGCGGGCGCGATGCACGGCGGCGAGGATGCCGATGCACAGCATCAGCGCGGGTACGGTGTCGCCCACGCCGGGGCCGATCTTGGTGGGCGTATCCCGGTCGGGGCCGGTGATGCCCATCATGCCGCCCATGGCCTGGGAGACCACATCGTAGGCTGGCCAGTGCGCGTAAGGGCTTTCGCCGCTGCGGGGGTCGCCGAAGCCGCGCACGGTGCCGTAGACGAGCCGGGGGTTGGTCTCGCGCAGCACCTCATAGGACAGGCCGAGCCGCTCCATCACGCCGGCGCGGAAGTTCTCCACCACGATGTCGGCGCCGTCTACCAGCCTGCGCACGATGTCGCGGCCGGCGGCGCTCTTCAGGTCGACGGCGATCGAGCGCTTGTTGCGGTTGACGCTCTGGAAGTAGCCGCCGAAATCACGCAGGGCATCGTCGTCCCGGAACGGGCCGGTGAGCCGCGTGCCGTCGCCGGCCATCGCTTCCACCTTGATCACCTCCGCGCCGTGGTCGGCGAGGATCTGCGTACAGAAGGGCCCGGCGAGCATCTGCGTCAGGTCGATGACGCGCAAGCCGGTGAGGGCGCCGGTCGCCTGTGCGGGTTTATCCATACTGGGTTTGGCCATGTTTTGCTCCACTGCGCTTATCACGCGGCAACCTTGCCCAACAGCGCATCGGAAATGATGCGCATCTGGATCTCGGACGTGCCTTCGAAGATTTTTGTCAGGCGGGCATCGCGCCAGTAGCGTTCCGCCGCGAAATGCGTGGTGTAACCGGCGCCGCCGTGGATCTGCAGGCCTTCGCTGGTGACGCGCTCGGACATCTCGCTGGCGAACAGCTTCACCATGGCGGCCTCGGTGTCGCAGCGCGTGCCCTCGTCGATCTTCTCGCAGACCGAGTAGAGCAGGGCGCGGGAGGCTTCGATCTGGGTTGCCATGTCGGCCAGCTTGAAGCGGATCGCCTGGAAGTGGCCGATGGGCGAGCCGAACTGCGCGCGGTCGCGGGCGTATTGCAGCGCGTCTTCCAGGCTGCCCTGCGCCAGCCCGACCGAGCGCGCGGCGGTGTGGGCGCGGGCGGTTTCCAGCCCGGCGGTGGTGAGGTAAAAGGCCTTGCCTTCCTCGCCGACCATCTTCGAGGCCGGCACGCGGCAGCCGTCGAATGCCAGTTCCCAGGTGGTCCAGCCGTGGTAGCCGATCTTGGGAATCACGCTGCCCTTGACGCCCTCGGGCAACTGCCCGCGCGGCTTCTCCACCATGAAGGCGGACAGGCCGCGGTGGCGGGCCTTGGGGTCGATGACGGGGTCGGTGCGGCAGGTGACGAGGATGAAGTCGGCCTCGTCGGCGAAGGTGCACCAGTACTTGCTGCCGGTGATGACCCACTCGTCGCCGTCGCGCACGGCGCGGCAGGAGATATTGGCCACGTCCGAGCCGGCATTGGGCTCCGACAGCGAGAAGGCGCCGAGGAACTCGCCGCGCGCCATGCGCGGCAGGTAGTCCGCCTTCTGCTCGGGCGGCAGGCCCTTGAGCGCGCCGATCAGTCCGTTGCCGCGCGCGATCAGGCTGCCCACGCTCATCCAGCCCCGCGAAAGCTGCTCCGCCACGAGGCAGTACTCGTAGGCGCCGAGACCCAGGCCGCCGTACTCCTCCGGGATCAGGATGCCGAAGTATCCCAACTCGGCCATTTCATCGATCAGGTCGCGCGGGATCTGGCCCTTCTCGGGATCCAGCTTGTTGGCGATCGGCAGCACACGCTCCATCGTGAATTGCTGTGCGGCTTCCTTGATCATGCGCCGCTCTTCGGTCAGTCGTTGCACCTTGCGCTCCTTTTGGTGTTTGGTTTGCTGTGATGTCGTCAGTTTGTACGTACATAATGTGCCATTGCCATGCCGGAGGTCAAGACAAATGACGACCATCCCTCCATTTAATGCTAGTTTTTATAGGTATTTAGCCGGATGTGCCTTGGTGCTCCAGGCTTGACAATGCTGAATTTGCGAATCACTATGTACGTACAAAACGAATGGCAAATGTCACAAGTGACGGTTTTGCCGCCTGGAGAGCGCGATGGGTAAGAACAGATCTGGCAACTACTTCGAGGACTTCCGGCTGGGGATGACGTTGCGTCACGCCACGCCGCGCACGCTGACGGAAGGAGACCGCAGCCTCTACATCGGGCTGACCGGCAGCCGCGGCGCGCTGTACACCGCGGACACCAGCGCCAGGCTGGCGGGACTGGAGCGGCGTCCGCTGGAAGACCTGCTGGTCTTCAACACGGCCTTCGGCAAGACCGTGCCGGACATTTCCCTGAATGCCGTGGCGAACCTCGGCTATTCGGACGTGCGCTTCCTGGCCCACGTCTACGCGGGCGACACGCTTGCCGTGGAAAGCGAGGTCATCGGCCTGAAGGAGAACTCGAACCGCAGGAGCGGCGTGGTCTATGTGCGCTCCACGGCGAAGAACCAGTCGGGGCGGGATGTGCTGACCTGGATCCGCTGGGTCATGGTGCACAAGCGCGATCCGGCCGCGTCATGCGGCGCCACCGTGATCCCGCCACTCCAGGCTGTGGTGGCGCCGTCGCGCCTTGCGCGGCACGGGTACACGGCGGGCGTGCAGGACATCTGCATGACGACCGGCGTATCCGACTTGTGGGAAGACTATGAATCCGGCGAGCGGATCGACCATGTTGCCGCAATGACGGTCAACGATAGCGATCACAGCATCGCCACGCGGCTGTACCAGAACACGGCAAAGGCCCATTTCGACGGCTTCGCCATGGCATCCACGCCCGGCGGGCAGCGGCTGGTCTACGGCGGCCACATCATTTCGATCTGCAAGGCGCTGTCTTATGACGGCCTGGAGAACGCACTGTCCATCCTCGCCGTCAACGGCGGCAGCCACGTCAATCCCACCTATGCCGGCGACACCATCTGCTGCGCGACGATGGTGCTGGACAAGCTGGATCTTGCCAGCGCCCACGTTGGCGGGCTGCGGCTGCGCACGATCGGTGCAAAGAACATCCGCGGCGCCGCGGAAATCCGGTTTCCCGGCATGGAGGGCGGCAGGGCGGAGCATCCGTCGAATGTGGTGCTCGATCTCGATTACACCATCGCCATCCCTCGAACCGCACAGTAAAAACACAGCAACTGGAGAACGTCATGACCACTGCCACCCATCCGAAACTTGCGCTCTTTGCCGGCGAAAAGGCATTCCCCGCGCTGTCGGCCTGCGAACACTTCGCCGGCAGCGAAAAGCTGATCGGCAAGGCCATGGACCTGCAGGTCGAATACGGCCCGGTGTTCGATATCACCTGCGACTGCGAAGACGGCGCCGCCGCCGGACAGGAGAAGGAGCACGCGGCCATGGTCGTGCGCATGATCAACTCCGGGCGGAACCGCTTTGACAAGGCGGGGGTCCGCATTCACGATCCCGCGCATCCCGCATGGCGGCAGGACGTGGACATCGTCATCGGGCAGGCCGCAAGCCGGGTGGCCTACATCACCATCCCCAAAGCGACGAACCACGAGCAGGTGAGGGAGGTGATTGACTATATCGGCCGCAAAACCCGCGAAGCCGGTGTGAACCGCGTGGTGCCGGTCCATGTCCTGATCGAAACGCACGGTGCGCTGCGGGACGTATTCCACATCGCAGCGTTGCCGCATATCGAAGTGCTCGACTTCGGCCTGATGGACTTTGTCAGCGGCCATCATGGCGCCATTCCCGCCGCGGCCATGCGCAGTCCGGGCCAGTTCGAGCATGCGCTGCTGGCCCGCGCCAAGGCCGACATGGTGGCCGCCGCGCTGGCCAACGGCATCGTGCCCGCGCACAACGTCTGCCTGAACCTGAAAGATGCCGAAGTCATCGCCAGCGATGCAAGCCGGGCGCGCACGCAATTCGGCTTCCTGCGCATGTGGAGCATCTATCCGGCGCAGATCCAGCCCATCGTCAACGCCATGCGGCCCGACTTCACGGAAGTGGCCGATGCGTGCGAGATCCTGATCGCCGCGCAGGATGCCGACTGGGGGCCGATCCAGTACAAGGGTGAACTGCACGATCGCGCTACCTACCGCTACTTCTGGAGTGTCCTGGAGAAGGCCAGGATCACAGGCATGCCGCTGTCGCCCCAAGCCGAGGCGCGCTTCTTCGGGGACGGCGCCGGCGCTTAGCGCAAGGGGCGATGGCGCAGGCGAATGTGCGTACAATGTGCGCACAGTTTGCGATGCAAACGCCTCACCAATACTGCAATCCGTTTATGAGCGCCAGACCCAAAGACACCCGGCCCGAGCCCACCGGCTCCCACACGCGCTACGCGGAACTGGCCAGCACGCTGGTCACCGATATCGTGGACGGCCGGCATGTGGTCGGCAGCCTGCTGCCCACCGAGCACGAACTGGCGCAACTGCACGGCGTGAGCCGCCACACGGTTCGCGCCGCACTCCAGCGGTTGCAGGACCTCGGCTATATCTCCCGCAAGAAGTCCGTGGGGACCATGGTCGAGAGCGTCAATCCCAAGGCGTCGTTCACGCAATCGTTCGGCACCGTGGAGGACCTGGTACGGGTCGCGGCCACGGAAGTCCGCGCCATCGAGGACGTGCGCACCGTCACGCTGGATCGTGCCGCCGCCAGGCACTTGCAGGCGCCGGTCAAGAGTGAATGGCTGGTGTTCTCCGGCACGCGCGTTGCCGCGAAGAAGGGCGGCACGCCGGTGGCATGGGCCGAGATCTACGTCGACACCGCGTTCTCCCGCATCAGCCAGGCGATCCGCGACAACCCCGACGTCCTCGTCAGCGCGCTGATCGAGCGGGAATGCGGCCAGTCCATTGCCGAGATCCGGCAGGTCGTGACCGGGATGCTGATCGGGGAACCGCTGGCCGGCAAGCTGGGCGTGCCCGCGAATTCCGCCGGTTTGCGCCTGATCCGGCATTACAAGGATGCCGGCGGGCGGATCCTGGAAATTACCGATACCGTCTATCCCGCGGATCGCGTTTCCGTGGCGTTTCAACTCAGGCGCACCCAAGGCTAGCGGCTGTCCCCGAAGCCATGCAAAGCGATCCGGCGGCCTGGAGGCGCGGGGAGCTAACAGACCACACTGCGGGAAGATTCGCGCACTATACTTTTCCTGCACCCGACGACGAAGCCGCTTCCAGGCAGGTTGCCGGGCGCAATGCGCTGGCAGCCGCCGTGCCGGCAAGAGCACTGCATCGCGCGTGGTGATGAGGTTACGCAATGAACCGCATTGTGACTCGGGTATTTGCCGCAGTTGTCATTGCCGGCTGCGCCGCGCCCCCACCGCCGCCGCCCTTGGCCGCACTCGACTACAAGAGCCGTGCCCTGAGCCGTACCGACGGCGGCTTGCGGGTGTCGGCCGCCGTTCTTTCGAATGAGGAAAGCGCGGACGTGTATCGGGTTCCGCTGGAGAGGCTGCAGATGCAGCCCGTCTGGATCGAGGTCACCAACAACGACGACCGGGGCTATTACCTGATGTCGTCGGGTCTTGACCCGGGGTTCTTTCCGGCATCCGAGGCAGCCGAGGCATTTTCCCAGGGCGGCTCGCCTGACGAAAAGGCCAGCGTCGACCAGCGCTTCCGCCAGCTCGCCTTCCGCAATCCGGTCCAGCCCGGACAGACCGTGTCGGGGTTCGTGCTGACAAACGCCAGCGAGGGGGCGAAGCTCGTCCAGCTGGACCTGGTGGCGAGCGGGCGCGCCAAGACATTCTCGATCCTCATGGTCGTGCCAGGCTTCCATGCCGACTACCATACCAGCGAAGTCTTCCGGCGCGAGATCTATCCGCCCGAGGAAATCGTGGACTACACGGATGACGAGGCCTTCCGCGCGGCACTCGAAGCCCTGCCGTGCTGTGTCACCAACAAGGATGGCTCGAAGAACGGCGACCCGCTCAACCTGGTGGTCGTGGGYGGCATCGACGATGCGTTTCYCGCGTTCGTACGCCGCAGCTGGCGGCCGACCGAGCAGAAGTGGTCGGGTGCGATCACAAAGATGATCACCTCGGCGCTCAAGGGCGAGCCCTATGTCAACGCGCCGGTGAGCGATCTGTACCTGTTCGGACGCGCGCAGGACCTGGCATTGCAGAAGGCGCGCGACAACATTCACCAGCGCAACCATCTGCGTCTCTGGCTTAGTCCGATGCGCTATCACGGCAAATCGGTGTGGGTGGGCCAGATCAGCCGCGATATCGGCGTGCGTCTCACCATTCACTCGCCAACGCTGACGACGCACAAGGTCGATCCGGACGTGGATGAAGCGCGCACGGCGCTGGCGGAGGATATGGCCTATTCCCAGAGCCTCAACAAGATCGGGCAGGTGAAAGGCGTGGGCGCGGCGCCGCGAAGCGCCCCGCGCGAGAACCTGACCACGGATCCGTATTTCACGGACGGCTATCGCCAGGTGCTGGTATTCGACCGTAAGCCCACATCGCTCTCGGCGATCGAGTTTTTCCCGTGGAGCGGGATCTATCAGACCGATGGCGCGCGCCAGGGAGCGAAACAATGAGCGTGTTGCCGCTGTTGCATCCTGCGCTACGGTACGCGGCGGGCATGGCGATCCTCTCGCTTGCCGTGGCCGGCTGCGCGACATGGCAAGCGCCCGCCAGTGCCGACGACGCCCCGCTACGCGAGCGCGCGGTGAGCGAAACCAAGCAGGGCGTGCGCGTGAGCGCGGCAGTGCTGGGCACGGAAGACAGCAAGCGCATGTTCGGCGCCGACATCAACAAGGCCAACGTGCAGCCCGTCTGGTTCGAGGTGCATAACGGGACCTCGCATCCGTTATGGCTGTTGCGCTCGGGAACGGACCCCGACTACTTTTCGCCGCTCGAAGTCGCGTGGTCCCTGCATGGCACGTTCAGCGGGGCAACCAATGCGCGCATTGACGACTACTTCAATAAACTCGGGTTCAAGAATCCGATTCTGCCTGGGACGACACACGAGGGCATCCTGTTCACCAATCCCGACCGCATTACGAAACTCGTCAATGTCGATTTGTTCGGGACCAGGACGCTGATCCCGTTCAGCCTCTTCGTGCGCGTGCCCGACGATATCTCGGATGCGGGTTTTGCGCGGTATATCTTCCAGTATCCGGATTCCGCGGTCACGGACTACAGAGACCTTGCCTCGCTGAGAGCCGCACTCGAACGATTGCCGTGCTGCGCCACCGATGCGGGCGGGGCGGCGCAGGGCGATCCATTGAATGTACTGATTGTCGGTGAACTCGGCGACATCGGCGCGGCGGGGGTGCGGCGTAATTACCGCCGCGATTTGCGCGAGGGTGATACCGAGCAGCGGGTCTTCGGCCGCGCGCCGGACGCCGTGCTGCGCAAGCAGGCGCAAGGCGGCGCGCCGGCGACCTGGATACGCGTGTGGCTCGCGCCGGTCCGCTTCCAGGGCCAGCCGGTTTACCTCGCTCAGGCAGGCCGGCCTGTCGGCGGACGTTTTGCGTCCGCCAAAACGGCAAAGATCGTCCTGCACGGGGATGTCGACGAGGCCAGGAACCTCCTGATCCAGGACATGATGTACTCGGGCGGTCTCGACAAGCTCGGATTCGTGAACGGTGTCGGCCCGGCGCCGCAGGCGCAACCACGGACAACGCTGGATGGCGCTCGCTACTTTACCGACGGGCTGCGCGCGGTGCTCTTCTTCGCGCCGCGGCCGCTGAGTCTTTCCGACGTGGAAATTCTCGACTGGGTACCTTACCTGGAGGGGCGCGGAGCCGCTTCACGCGAGGAGAGCGGCAATGCGCGCAAGTGATTCGGTCCCGGAGCCGCCGCAGGCCGTAGCCGGGCAGCCGGCTGGCGGCTTCCGCGCGCGGTTGACGGGCGGCGTCTTGCCGGGTGTCATCGGGGCTTGCCTCGTGCTCGGCGGATGCGCGTCGAAGCCGCTGATCCCTTACTCCGCCGATACGCCGCCTTTGGCACTGCTTCCCGCATCGCAGTCCGGCGTGCAGGACAAACGGGCGCGTTTCCGCGAGATCTACTGCGCGGTGCTGCAGGCGCGCGGACCGGAGCTTCCCGATTACCGGCACTGTGAAGACGCGCTGAACCGCATCGGCGCCGAGCCCGCCGGCGCTGGCAAGCCCGTCGATCTGGGAGAGTCCCGGCGGCACCTGATCGCAGTGGTGGTGCCGGGCATCGGCTATGAGTGCTTCGAGCCGTGGCTGAATGCGCCCGGTACTGTCCCGCAGCACCTGCGGGAATTTGGCTATGACGGCATGCTGCTCAAGGTCGATGCGCTGTCGAGCTCCGCGAATAATGCGCGCCAGATCCGCGACGCGATCATGGCCATGCCGCTGGCGGCGGGGGCGCCGCGCCTGGTGCTGGTCGGATACTCGAAGGGCGCGCCCGACATCCTCCAGGCAGTGGTGGAGTATCCGGAGATCCACAGCCGCGTGGCGGCGGTGGTCAGCGCAGCCGGCGCGGTCGGCGGCTCGGCGCTTGCCAATGACGCCGAGCAGTACCAGGCCGACATGCTGCGGCATTTCCCGGGCGCAACCTGCAAATCTGGAGATGGCGGCGCGGTGGAGAGCCTGCGGCCCGCGATACGCAAGGCATGGCTGGCGGGAAACCGGCTGCCCCGCGACCTGCGTTACTACTCGCTCGTCACGCTGCCGCGGCCGGACCGCATCTCGTCGATCCTGACTTCGAGCTATGACAAGCTCGCGCGTATCGACGGGCGCAACGACAGCCAGGTGATCTTCTACGACCAGATCGTGCCCGGCAGTACGCTGATGGGCTACGTCAATGCGGATCACTGGGCGCTGGCAGTGCCCATCGCCCGGACGCATACCACCATCGGCTCGATGTTCGTGACGCAGAACGCCTATCCGCGCGAGGCGCTGACGGAAGCGGTGTTGCGCTTTGTGGAGGAGGACCTGGCGGCGCCGGGACCGGCACCCGGCGGCATGTGACATATGGTGTACCGTCTCGCGAAGCCGGACACCGCCATCCCCGCGGACTCAGGCTGGCAGCGTGCTAATTGTCTCGGCAGGGGACGGCACCAGGAAGCCATGCAGGGGTGCCAGCCATTCGATGTCTTGGTGGGGCAGTACGACCAGGGAGTCGATGTGGACGCCCCTATCGCCGCCGGTGAACAAGGTCCTTTCCTCTTCGAGCAGGTAGCACAGGTGGCCGGAGTCATGGCCGGTGATATGCCATGCCCGTAGCGTGCAGCCCTCGCCAATGGCCAGGCGCGTGCCGTGCCGCAGCTCGCCCCCGGCCAGTTGCGCACCGGTGGCCTCATTGAGCTTGCGCGCGGCGGGCGAGTGGCCCGCGTGTATCTGGGTGGACAGGATCCAGCGGATCGGCCCCGGCGCCGCAGCGAGCACCGCCTGGATATGCGCGTCGTCATCGGGGCCGGGGTCGATCACGGCCCATGCGTTGTCGTTGCCGCCTCCCACCAGATAGGTGTTGGTGCCGAGGCCGCCAGCCACGCTACCGCCATCGCGGGCGGTGATCCGCCGGATGCGCGCGCCGAGGCGCACCGCAACGCCGGGCTCGATGATGCAGCGCGCGTCGCCACGCCCCTCTGGATCGATATGGCCGAGTTCGGCGTAGCAGGGCTCGTCCGGCATGACCGCGCGCAGGCCGCTCTCGCCGCGCCCCAGGCGGGGCATGATGCGGGCAATACCGCTTAGCGCCGCGGCATGCTGGTAGCAATCCTGGGCACGCCCGAAGCGGGCAATGGCTGCCAGGGTGCGCCGCGTGGGCGGCTCCAGCTTGAGACCGCTGGCAGGGTCCAGAAGCTCCGTCGGACGCTTCCAGCAATGGCCGGAGGCCTCCTCGCCGTCGTGCGCGGCGGTCTGGCCGGTGGGCGCGATCGCCACGAAGAAACGGGTGTCGAAACGCTTGGGCAATCCCGGTGGCGTCAGCCAGTGGCTGAAATACGCCAGACGGTCGACGGCGAGCCGCAGGCCCAGCTGGGCGCAGGCGTGCGCCAGCCCGAGTCCATCGTGCCTGGCGGCGTCGCGCAGCAAGGCGCGCTGTGCCTCCTCCAGTTGGTCCAGCGCCAATGGCTGTCCCGCACTGTCGCGGGCGAACAGCAGTCCAGCTTCCTCGAAGCATTCCCGTACCGCCGCCAGATAGAAATCGAGCCCGCCCGCGTCGACGCCCAGGCGCTGGCTTGCCGCGTGGTCATCGAGACCATCGGCGTAGGCATGAAGCCGCCTGTCCTGCGCATCCAGCGTGCCGCCGGGATACACATAGGAGCCGCTACTGCGATCGCCGGCACGTTCGGCGCGGCGAACCATCAGTACTTCTATCCCTAGCGGGCCGTCGCGCAGCACCAGCAAGGTCGCGGCATTGCGCAGCGAGGGGGAAGGCGCAGCGGGTGGTGCGCTTTCGTGGGATTGACTCATGGCGGGGGAGATCCTCGATTCGGTGTTGCGTGGCAATGCCTCGGGGGCGTGGTATGGCAGGGCGGCCGCCAGGCCACGCCTGCCGCATAGTCAGGATAGGTCCTTGAGTTCGATCAGCAGGTCCTTGGCGGCAACGCGGTCGCCGGGGCGCACGTGCACCGCGGCGATTTCGCAGTCGCGTTCGGCGGCGATATGCGTCTCCATCTTCATCGCCTCCAGCGAGACCAGCGCGCTGCCGGCGGAGACCCGCTGCCCCGGCTGGACCGCTACCGTCACCACCGCGCCCGGCATGGGGGCGGCCACATGCAGCGGATTGGTGGGGTCGGCCGCCGGGCGGGCCTGGCGCGACGGCCCCGCCTGCGCCACGCCGCGCCGCTCGACGCGGGCGGTGCGGGACTGCCCGTTAAGCTCGAACTGGACCTTGACGATGTTCTCCTCCGTGTCCGGGTGCGCCCCCTGCAGCATGATCAGCAGCGTCTTGCCGGGCGCGATGTCGACCGCCACCTCCTGCTGCGGTTGCGGGCCGTAGAAGAACGCGGGAGTGGGCAGGACGGATGTGTCGCCATAGGCGCGCCTGTGCTGGAAGTACTCGCTGGTCTGCCTGGGATACATCAGGTAGGACGCCAGTTGCCGGTCGTCCAGCGCGTGTTCGCAGGCGGTTTCGCCTTGCGCGCGGGCTTGTTCCAGGTCGACCGGGGCGAGATGGTCGCCGGGACGGTAGGGTTCGGGGGGATCGCCCCTGAGCACCTTGCGCGACAAGCCGGCGGGGAAGCCGTCGGGCGGGAAGCCCAGCTCGCCCTTGAACAGCGAGACCACCGACTCGGGGAAGGCGATCTCCCTGGCGGGGTCGCATATCTGCGCGGCGCTCAGGTCGTTGGCGACCATCATCAGCGCCATATCGCCCACCACCTTGGAGGTCGGGGTGACCTTGACGATATCGCCGAAGAGGTGGTTGACCTCGGCGTAGGCGCCCGCGATCTCGCTCCAGCGATGTTCGAGCCCCAGCGAGCGGGCCTGTTCGCGCAGGTTGGTGTATTGCCCGCCGGGCATTTCGTGGCGGTAGACGTCGGCGGTGCCTGCGCGGATCTCGGACTCGAAGGGGGCGTAGTAGCGGCGCACGCCTTCCCAGTACATCGATGCTTCGTGCAGGCGATCCAGGCTAAGGCCGGGATCGCGCTCGCTGCCGGCCAGCGCGGCGGCCATGCTCGACAGGTTGGGCTGCGAGGTCAGGCCGCTCATGGCGTCGAGCGCGCCGTCCACGGCGTCGCAGCCGGCGCCGATCGCGGCCAGCACGGAAGCCGCGGAAATGCCGCTGGTGTCGTGGGTGTGGAAATGGACCGGCAGGCCGGTCTCGTCCTTGAGCGCCCTGACCAGTGCCGCGGCGGCCTGCGGGCGGCAGATCCCGGCCATGTCCTTGATGCCCAGCACATGCACGCCGGCGCGCTGCAGTTCGCGCGCGATGCCCACGTAGTACTTGAGGTCGTACTTGGGCCGTGCCGCGTCGAACAGGTCGCCGGTGTAGCAGATCGCGCCTTCGCACAGGGCGCCGCTCTCGCACACCGCGTCGATCGCCACGCGCATATTGCGCACCCAGTTGAGCGAGTCGAACACACGGAAGAGGTCAATGCCGGCGCCGGCTGCCTGCCGGACGAAGAAGCGCACCACGTTGTCCGCGTAGTTGGTGTAGCCCACCGCGTTCGAGCCGCGCAGCAGCATCTGGAACAGGATATTCGGCACCCGCTCGCGCAATTGCGCAAGGCGCTGCCAGGGGTCCTCCTTCAGGAAACGCAGCGCCACGTCGAAGGTGGCGCCACCCCAGCATTCCAGCGAGAACAACTGCGGCAGTTCGCGCGCATAGAAGGGCGCGATGGGGAGCATGTCGGCAGTGCGCATGCGGGTCGCGAACAGGGACTGGTGCGCGTCGCGCATGGTGGTGTCGGTCAGCAAGACCTGCTTCTGGTCCAGCATCCAGCGGGAGAATTTCTCCGGCCCCAACTCGCGCAGCCGGTCGCGCGTGCCGGGCGGCATCGCGCCGGCACTGTCCACCCTGGGGCGCTGGGGCCTGGGCAGCGGCAACTGGGGCGGCGTGTGCCCCGCCATACCCGGGTAGCCGTTGACGGCCAGTTCGCCCAGGTAGCGCAGCAGCTTGGTGGCGCGGTCGCGCCGCTTGGTAAAAGCCAGCAGTTCGGGTGTGGTGTCGACGAAGCGCGTGGTGACCTCGCCGCTGCCGAAGGCCGGGTGGTTGATGACGTTTTCCAGGAACTGCAGGTTGCAGGCCACGCCCCGGATGCGGAACTCGCGCAATGCGCGGTCCATGCGCCGGATGGTTTCCGCCGCCGTGGGCGCCCATGCGGTGACCTTGACCAGCAGGGAGTCATAGTAGGGTGTGATGACGGCGCCGCCATAGGCGGTGCCGGCGTCCAGCCTGATGCCGAAGCCCGCCGCGCTGCGGTAGGCGGTGAGTTGCCCGTAGTCTGGCAGGAAGCCGTTCTCTGGGTCTTCGGTGGTGATGCGGCATTGCAGGGCGTGGCCGTTGAGCGGGATCAAGTCCTGCGCCGGGACACCCGTGGCGCGCACCACGGTATGCCCGTGCTCGTCCAGTTCGTCTTCGATCCGGCCGATCCGGCCGCCTTCGGTAATGCGGATCTGCGCCTTGACGATGTCCACGCCGGTGATCACCTCGGTCACGGTGTGCTCGACCTGGATGCGCGGATTGACCTCGATGAAGTAGCTCTGCCCGGTGTCGGCATCCATCAGGAATTCGACGGTCCCGGCGTGGCTGTAGCCGACCGCGCGCATCAGCCGCAGCGCCGCCTCGCACAAGGCCTCGCGGCCCGCGTGGTCGAGATAGGGGGCGGGCGCGCGCTCGACTACCTTCTGGTTGCGCCGCTGCACCGTGCAGTCGCGCTCGTACAGGTGCACCAGGTTGCCGTGGGTATCGCCCAGGATTTGCACCTCGACGTGGCGCGCCCGGCGCAGCAGTTTCTCGACATAGACCTCGTCGTTGCCGAATGCGGCCAGCGCTTCGCGGCGGGCGGCGGCCAGCGCGGTGGCGAGATCGCCTTCGCTCTCCAGCACCCGCATGCCGCGTCCGCCTCCACCCCAGCTCGCCTTGAGCATCAACGGATAGCCCACTTCCGCCGCCAGCCGCTTGYATTCGTCCAGGTCATGGGGCAGCGGCGTGGTGGCGGGCATCACCGGCACGCCGGCGGCGATGGCCGCATTGCGGGCGGCGACCTTGTTGCCCAGCGTGCGCATCACGTCCGGGGACGGGCCGATCCAGCGGATGCCGGCATCGATCACGGCTTGCGCGAACTCGGGGTTTTCGGAGAGGAAGCCGTAGCCGGGGTGGATCGCGTCGACCCGGGTCTGCCGGGCGATGCGCAGGATGTCGTCGATGTCCAGGTAGGCGGCCAGTGGCTTCTTGCCCTCGCCAACCAGGTAGCTCTCGTCGGCCTTGAAGCGGTGCAGGGCGAGGCGGTCTTCCTTCGAGTAGATCGCCACGGTGCGGATGTTCATCTCGGCGGCGGCGCGCATTACGCGGATGGCGATTTCGGAGCGGTTGGCGATGAGGAGAGATGTGATGGGGGCGTGCTTCATGGCGGTGCCTTTGGGGGGAGCTTGTTTTTTTGTATTTGGTGGTGGGTTATTGGTGGATGACTGCAACTGCAACTGCAACTTCAAAGGCTTAAAGTCAAAGGCGGTTTCACCCCCCTGCGGGGGGCGACCTACTTTCTTGTCTTGCCAAGAAAGTAGGCAAAGAAGGCGCGCCGGATGGGGCGACACCCCCTCGGGATCCGGCGAAAAGAGCGGCCGGGACCCAAACTCGCATCGC
>NZ_JBFTLX010000114.1:0-22090 GCF_056396665.1 Cupriavidus sp. 05T313
GCGCCAGCGCGCGGGCGCCGGCCCCGCCACCGTCACCGCGGCCGGGGCCGTCCGGCGGGATTGACTGTCCTTCTCTCGACGACGATTCATGGTTGCGGTCCGCAATAGGCTGGCCACGCCCCAGCCTGGGGCGTGCTTTTAGCATGCCAGAGCAAGCCGGGGGGAGAGATGAAAATTTTTGGCACCGATGTTAGGGAATTGTTGTGGGAGCCAACGTGGCGCTCCAGCCGCGACACCTTGCGCTCCCTACTTGCCGAACGTCATGTTCAAGCCGGCGAACACCGTCCATTGCGGCTGCCCCGGACCGTGGTGTGCCACCGAATACTGGGGCTCGACAAACACATTCATGATGGTCTTGCCCTCCTTCCACGCCTTGCCGAAGCCAAGGCCCACCGGGATGTAATAGGCGTCGTTCTGCAGGTTGAAAGTCCATATGCCGGTGGAACGCGCATACCAGCCACCCGGGAAATTGAAGATACCGAAGGGCTGGAACGTCAGCGTCTGCACGGTCGGGCGCGAGCTCTGCCCGGCAAAGGAGTGCTGCCATTGCACCAGGGCACCCAGCAGCCGGGCCGGAGTGGGATCCACCACCACGGCGGCCAGGCCGGCCTGCCACTTGCCGGTGCCGAGCTCCGGCGAGGTTGCGGTGGGCATGGTCAGCAACGGCCCCACGCCGATCTGCGTGCCCTGGGACCTGAGCAGGAAAATATCGAAGATATTGATGTCGCCAAGTCCCGTGGTGTAACTGCCATCGGCCTGCGGGCGCGTGCTGACCGGCACCGTGGCGCGCAGGATCTGCGGCACGCCCACCAGATTGCCGGGCAGGATGGGCAGCGTGCCGCGCAGCAGGAAATCGTTGGTGTGCACGTTGGTGTCGTACACCCGGGGCGAGTAGTAGTTCTGCAGATTGAGCGAAGGCGCCGGGTTGAGCGGGTTGTTGCTCTTGTTGGCGTCCTCCGCGGCGGATTGCGCATGCAGCCCCGGCGCGGCGCCCAGTGTCAGTGCGAGCATGGCGGCCTGTCCGCAGCGCAGCAGATTCGTCTTCATCGTTGCATTTCCCCGGAAATTCCTGCTTGCTGCCAGCTGAAGAACCCAACTGGCGCATCAATCACTCAGGGCGATGCTGACATAGGCTGCCGAGGTGCGATATACAGAACTTTTCCCATGTGATCTGAAAATTTTCGCATGGCGTCCACGCCGCAGGGCGATGGCTTAAGGTGGCGGGACGTAACCGAGCCCGCCGTCGCCCCCAACGCCTTTCATGCAGAATCCGAACCGCTTTCCTGAGAAGGACCCGGGAGCGCTGAGCTTGTTCGACCCTGAAGACGGCATGCTCGACGCAAGCGACCTCCTGCTCAACCACAAGGGCGCGCTGCCGGTGCCGACCCTCATCACCGAGCCGGCCATCGGCTACGGCGCCGGCCTGGGCCTGCTGTTTTTCTCCGAATCGATGAAGGACGCCGCCGAAAAGGCGCAAGCCAGCGGGCAGGGTCCGGCACCACCCAATATCACCGCGGTGGGCGGTGCCTATACCGGCAACGGCACCTGGGGCGTGGGCGCGGCACACTTCCATACCTGGGACGGCGACCGCTACCGCTACCTCGGCGCGCTGGCCAAGGTCGATGCGCAACTCGATTACTTCGGCTTGCTCAACCAGGCGCGCGCCTACCAGCTGGAGGGGCTGTTCCTGGTGCAGCAATTCATGGCGCGCATCGGTGACTCCCACTGGTACGTGGGGCCGCGCTACGTCCTGTTCGACTCCACCGCCACCTTCAAGGGCCCGGTGGCCACCGAACTGGGGGGCATGGACCGCAACCAGCGCATCGGCAAGGGCGGCCTGGTGGTCGACTACGATTCACGCGACAACATCTTCTATCCCAGCCGCGGCAGCTATGCCGAGCTGGAAGCGCAGTTCGCGCGCGGCGGCTTCGGCAGCACGCAGAACTTCAATATGTACAACGCGCGCGGCTTCACCTGGCAGCCGCTGGCGCGCACATGGATCCTCGGGCTGCGCGCCGACGGGCGCTTCTCCACCGGCGATATTCCCTTCTACGCGCAGCCCTTCGTCGATCTGCGCGGCGTATCCAAGGGCCGCTACCAGGACCGCAACGCCGTCGTCACCGAACTGGAGTTGCGCTGGGAAGCGACGCCGCGCTGGTCGTTGCTGGGCTTTACCGGCGCGGGCAAGGCCTATGGCAGATGGCACAGCTTCTCCAACGCGGCCACCGTGTATAGCATCGGCGGGGGCTTTCGCTACCTGATCGCGCGCAAGCTGGGGGTGTCGATCGGCATCGACGTGGCCCATAGCAGAGACCAGAACGCCTTTTATGTCCAGGTGGGCAGCGCCTGGCATTAAGCCGCCGCTGTGCCATCCCGCCACCTTTCCACAGCACTGGAGCCGTCTTATGCAAAAGCCGATACCAACGCCCACGCAGACATCCGGGCCCGGCCGCCATCTCGCCGCGCCGCTGGGCCTGTTGCTGATCGCCGGATGCCTGGCGCTGGGCTTGCCCCAGGCACAGGCCGCCAACCCGCCGAAGGCCGTGGCGCCGCTGACCTGGCCGCGCGATTTCGATGCCGCTTCCCAGCATATCGAGATCTACCAGCCGCAGGTGGAGCAATGGGATGGCGATCGCCTGTCCGGCCGCGCCGCCGTTGCGGTGGGCGCCAAGGACGGCGCGCCTACCTACGGCGTGGCGCATTTTGCGGCGCGCGCCGATATCGACAAGGCCTCCGGCCTGGTGCAGATGCGCGACATCCAGATTACCAGCGTCGAGGTGCCGACCAATCCCGGTGGCGCCGACCAGGTGCGCGCGGCGCTGGTGGGGCGCCTGCCCAAGGCCGGCATGACGGTGCCGCTCGACGAACTGCAGGCCAGCTACGCCGTCTCGCAACTACAGGCCAAGGCGCCCGGCGTGGCGGTGAGGAACGATGCGCCGCGCATCGTGTTCGCATCGGTCCCGACCTTGCTGGTGCCGGTGGACGGCGAGCCGGCCTGGCGCGAGCTGAGCGGCACGCGCTTCCAGCACGCGCTCAACAGCCGCGCCCTGCTGCTGCGCGATAGCGGCAGCAAGCTCTACCTGCAGGCCGCGGGCTACTGGTACACCGCTGACGGGCTAAGCGGGCCGTGGGCGGTGTTGACCAGCCCGCCGCAAGCCCTGGCGACCGCCGCCGGGCGCGCACAGACCGGCGTCAAGGCCGACCTGATGCTGCCCGCCGACGGCAAGCGCTCCGCCAATCCGCCGGCGGTACTGGTGTCCACCGCACCCACGGAGCTGATCGTCATCGACGGCACGCCAAAGCTGTCGCCGGTGGCCGGCGTTGGCCTGCTGACGGTGACCAATACCGATCGCGCGGTATTCGTCGACCCCGCGTCCAACCGGTATTACGTGCTGCTTTCCGGCCGCTGGTTCCGCGCGCCGGGGTTCGATGGCCCTTGGGAGTTCGTGCCCGGACGCGATCTGCCGGCGGATTTTGCCAAGATCCCGCCGCAGGATCCCAAGGCCAACGTGCTGGTATCGGTGCCGGGCACGCCGCAGGCCCGCGAGGCGCAGATCGCCGCCACCATCCCGCAGACCGCATCGGTGTCGCGCGCCAAGGCCACGCTCGCGGTCGCCTTCGACGGCTCGCCGCGTTTCATGCCCATTACCRGCACCTCGCTGAGCTACGCGGTGAACGCCGCCACGCCGGTACTCCAGGTTGACGGCGAGCACTACTACGCGGTGTCCAACGGCGTGTGGTTCACCGCCGCCGCACCCACCGGCCCCTGGCGCGTCGCCACCGACGTGCCGGGCACGATCTACACCATCCCGGCCAGTTCGCCGCTGCACTACGTTACCTATGTGCGCATCTACTCCGTCAACCCGGACACGGTGGTGGTCGGCTATACGCCCGGCTATATGGGCGTGGTGGTGAACCCGGACGGCACCGTGGTCTACGGCACGGGCTATGTCTACCCGGCCTACGTGGGCTCGGTTTATTACGGCTATCCCCCCACCTATGGCTATGGCGCGGGCTTTGCGCTTGGCACCGCGGAGGGCTTCGCCTTCGGTTTCGCCGTGGGCGCGGTATGGGGCGCAGCCGCGCCCTACTGGGGCCCCTACTGGGGCGGCGGCTACTGGAACTACGTCAACGTCAACACGGCGAATTTCTACGGGCGCTGGAGACAAGGCACGGTGACGCATGCCGCCGGCTACAACGCCTGGACCGGCACGCAATGGCGCGGCGCCGCCGGCGCCGGGTACAACCCGGCAACCGGCGCGCGCTACCAGGGCAGCGCCGGCGCCGCCTTCAACCCCTACAGCGGCAATGCCGCGGCCGGACGGCAAGGCGCCTTCTCCAACCCGTCGACCGGGCGCAGCGGCGCCGGGCGTGGCGGCGTCGCCGGCAACGAGTACACCGGCAACTACGCCGCCGGGCGCCAGGTAGCGGGCTATAACGCGCAGACCGGGCGTGCGGGCGCGGCCGAGTTCGGCGTGGCGGGCAACACGCAGACCGGCCAGCATGAAGCGGCCAGCAAGGGCGTGATGGTCAACCGGGACAAGGGCAATGCGGTGGCCTGGAACAACGGCGATGTGTACGCCGGGCACGACGGGAACGTCTACCAGCACACCCAGGATGGCGGCTGGCAGAAGCACACGTCGGGCGGCTGGCAGCCGGTGCAGCCCAACCCGGATGTCGCCGGCCAACTGGACCAGCAGCGGCAGGCGCGCAATGTGGGACAGCAGCGCTTCGGGCAGACAGCGCACCAATGGGGCGGCGGCGGCAACTTCAGCGGCAATTTCGGCGGCGGCGGCCGGCGCATGGGCGGCTTCCACGGCTTTCACCGCTAGCGCGTAAACGCAAGCATCCCGCGGCCATACAGCGCCGCGGGATGCCGCGCGATCTTGCCAGGGTCAGGRCTTCGCCGGGCCGGTGACTACGATCGAGACCACCTCGCGATAGACGATCTTGGCGAGCCGGCCCGCCTTGATCTTGCTAAGGTCGATATTCGGGTCCCGTACCTTGACCGTGCGCAGCGTCTCACGCGGGGTGCGGAAGGTCACGGTGCGGTTCTTGGTATCGACCTTGGTAATCTGCGCCGTGACCGTGGTCGTGATCTCACGCGCGAAGCCGGGCTTGGCGCCGTCCCCCGCGCGCGCGGTGCGCTCCACCGATTCCGTGATTGGCGTGTCCTTGGTGTCTACCGGATCCAGCGTGGTGACCACGGCGTCGTCCCGGGTCAGCGTCACCATGTCGCCCTTGTTGATCTGCTTGAAGTTCTTCACTTCATCGCCACCGATCAGTTCGACGACGTTGCCGCGCGGGCCCTGCACCAGCACCGCCTTCGAATCCGGATCGATGGCGACGATGCGGCCGGAAACCACCAGTTCCTCGGCAATGCCGACGACGGGAGTGCCCGCAGCCTGGCTCAGAGGTGTGAAGAGCACGGCCGCGGCAAGGCAGACTGCGTGCAGGGAATGGGAGAGCAAATTACGGTTTGGCATGGAAATCCTGGCAAGTAGTCAGCGAAAGGATGAACAAACACCTGAATCAAGGACAGGCAAAAGCCCTGACTAAGCAGCGTGGCCAAGCGTGCTGCGGTAAGTCTGGCTTGAAGATAGCTTGCCTCGGCCCGGTGCGGAGTGCCGGTTGAAAGATTTCATATCGGACCAGGCGCATTTTCCAATGAAGTGCTGCGCAATGGTGCAGTTCGCCACACTATTCAGATCGCGGCACAAAAACTTTCACTTCAACTGGCCGTGCGCCTCCCATAACGTCGGCACCCCGCTCCCCAAAAATGCGAACCCGTGCCAGCAACATGCCAATGCCGAACCACTGGCTTTTTTTAGCCTCTACCGCTTACGCGTTTCTCCCCTCGGCGCCGACACCTGCTCGATACCTTCGACGGCCTGTTCAGTATCACGCCGTGAGTCCGGGCAGCCGTGGCGATCCGGGCTATTCATGTGCCTTAACTCGCTGCGCAAACAGACTGTATTGCCTTTTGCTGCCAGAGTGGACTAAGTTTGCGGCAGGGATACTGGCTGGCGCCCTCTTCCATGGGCGACGAAATGCGCCGTTTTCGGTACATCAAGTAGCGCGGCAGAGTCTCCGCCTCCGTGCCGGTTCCCCAAGCCGTTTCCAATGTCCACCAAGGACCCTTGCCATGACACCGCGCCTGCTGCTCCGTACCACGCTACTCAGCGCTGCCCTGCTCGCCCCGGCCGCACCAGCGTTCGCCTACCTCGACACCTTTATCCACGGCACGGTCGTCGGCACCATGAGCCAGAAGGAATCGAACGCGTTCGCCCTGAACGTGCGCGACGTGCTGAACAAAGGCGCCGACGGGACGATGGTCTCCTGGACCGCCCCCCCGGAAGGCAAGCGCAAGCCGATCGAAGGCCAGCTGACGCCGCTGCGCAGCAAGACCGACAAGGGCCAGCCCTGCCGGCAACTGAAGGCACAGCTCAAGCGCGGGGATCAGGAAGACAACTGGACCGGCTGGTTCTGCAAGCAAAGCGACGGCCGCTGGCGCTCGCGCCCGGTCGCGGACGACTGAGTCCGGGCCGGCACCAGAAAAAGACAAACAACTAATCAAAGGGAGAGTTGCAATGGCCAGATTGCCGGCATTTGCGATCGGGTTCGCGTTGGCCGGCTTCATTGCCGGCGCCGGGCCAGCCGTGGCGCAGTCCGCTGCCACGCAGGACGAAATCCGCGCCATCGCCAGGGATGCCTATATCTATGCATTCCCGATGATCGAAAACTACAACACGATGTATAAGCAGCTCGCCAATCCGGCCAGCCCGGAATACGTTGGCGGCTTCGGCAAGTACCGCCATTACTCCACGCTCTACACGCCCGACAACCACGACGTGGTCACGCCCAATAACGACACGCCGTATTCCTGGGCATGGCTGGACCTGCGCGCCGAACCCTGGGTGATCACCGTGCCCGAGGTGCCGGCCAAGCGCTACTACGTGCAGCAGTGGGTCGATCTTTTCACCTATAACTTCGCCTACGTGGGCACGCGGGCCACGGGCAACGGCGCTGGCAACTACATGATCGCCGGTCCGGAATGGAAGGGCCCGACGCCGCCTGGCATCAAGGAGGTGTTCCGCTCCGAGACCGAGATCGTGATGACCCTGACGCGCACCGCGCTGGACGGGCCCGACGACCTGCCCAACGTGAAGGCGATCCRGGCGGGCATGCAACTGCGCCCCTTGAGCGCCTTCCTGAACGCCGCGCCGCCCCCTGCCATGCCGGCCGTGGCCTTCCCGCCCTACGACCCGGCAAAGGCGCGCACGCATGACTTCATCGGCTACCTGAACTTCCTGCTGCAGTTCACGCAGCCGCCGGTCTCCAGCGAAATGGCGCTGATGCAGCGCTTTGGCAAGATCGGCATCGGCCCTGGCCGGCCCTTCGACGCCGGCAAGCTGCCACCCGCCAGGCTGGCGGCGATCGACGCGGGCGTGAAGGATGCCCGGGCCGCGCTGGCGGAGAAGGCCAAGATCACGCTGTCGTCCAACGGACTGTTCGGCACGCGGGAATTCATGAAGAACGACTACCTCACCCGCGCCATCGCGGCGGAAATGGGCCTGTACGGCAACTCGCTGGCGGAGGCCTGGTATGGCGGCTATGTGGGCGACGGCCGCAAGGCGTCGAAGATCCGTTTCGGGCCGGGCCAGTTACCCCCCGCCAGGTTTTTCTGGTCGATCACGCTTTACACGCTGCCGGATCGTTTCCTGTATGCCAATCCCCTCCAGCGCTATTCGATCGGCGACCGCACCAAGGGCCTGAAATACGATGCCGACGGCGGACTCACGCTCTACGTGGGCCATGTCTCCCCGGGCAAGGACAAGGAGTCCAACTGGCTGCCCGCACCCGAAGGCATGTATAGCGCCGTGGGCCGGCTGTACGGGCCGAGCGAGGCGGCGATGAATGGCAGCTGGAAATTGCCGCCATTGACGCCCGCTACCGACTGACAGCGTGCGGCGCCGCACGCCCCGCTGTTTCACTGGTTTGCATCCCCGGTATCCTCAAGAACGACTATGCGGCTCGCGCGGTGGGGGCCTCGGCACTGCTGGAGGGAAAATGGAAGTCGCCAGTCGTTGAGAGGGTGAAGCAAGGAACGGGGAACGAACGGGGAACCCGTTACTTCGATCCCCTCGCATCCACGGCCTGCTCGCCCAGCCGCCGCTCCAGCATGTCCCGCGCACCAGCCAGGATCTCCCGCGCCACATCCTGGCTGGCCACCGTGCGTGCCAGCATCAATGCGCCCACGCACTGCGACATCACGCCCCAGGCCGCCTCGCCGCTTCCGAGCCGCCCGGCGATATCCCGCTGCATGGCAACCAGGCCGTCCTCGCAGGCAGTGCGTGTCTGAGCATCGGCCCGCGCAATCTCCGCCGCAAGGCTCGGCAACGGACATCCTGTCTCCGGATGCCGTACGTGCCCCATGGTGAGATAGCGGTCCAGCATCCCCGCCAGCCACGCGCCATCGCCCCCCTCCCCGTCGAGCAGCAGCAGCTCGCGGCTGCGCTGCAGCTCCCGCGCGATCACCTCGCGCAGCAGCGCCTGTTTGGAATCGAAATGGCTGTAGAAGGCGCCGCCGGTCAGGCCGGCCGCGCCCATCAGCTGGTCAACGCCGGTGGCGGCAAACCCCTCGCGCTTGACCAGCGCGCCGCTGGCCTCCAGGACCCGCTGGCGAGTGGCGGCTTTATGACTTGCGGAATAACGCATTGCTCTTCCAGGGCTCGGGACAGGGATAGAAACAGGAATACGGATAAGGACGGGACTTGACGCGACCCGCATTCATACCATAACGTTCGTTTACTAAACGAACGTTTAGCTTACGCCGGATCCGCGCCCGTTGGAAGCGGGTGGCGTCGGCCAGAGCGCAAACAGCCCGTCCGCGTCCCTGCCCGGGCTGACAATCCAAGACCGGAGACAAACATGTCCGACAAGAAAGCCATCCTCGTGGTGGGTGCTGGCGACGCCACCGGCGGCGCCATTGCGCGCCGGTTTGCGCGCGAAGGCTATATCGCGTGCGTGACGCGCCGCAGCGCCGACAAGCTGGCCCCACTGGTCGAGCAGATCCGCGCCGAGGGTGGCGAGGCTTATGGTTTTGCCTGCGACGCCCGCAAGGAAGACGAGACCGTGGCGCTGATCGAGCGCATCGAGCGCGAGATCGCGCCGCTGGAGGTGGCGATATTCAACATCGGCGCCAATGTGCGGTTCTCCGTGCTGGAAACCACGTCGCGCGTCTACTTCAAGGTCTGGGAGATGGCCTGCTTCGGCGGCTTCCTGATGGGSCGCGAGGCMGCSCGSGYGATGCTGCCGCGCSRGCGSGGYTCGATCTTCTTCACCGGCGCCACCGCCAGCCTGCGCGGGCGCGATGGCATGAGCGCCTTCGCGGGTGCCAAGCACGCGCTGCGCGCGCTGGCCCAGAGCATGGCGCGTGAGCTGGGCCCGAAGAATATCCATGTGGCGCACCTGGTCGTGGATGCCGCCATCGATACCGACTTCATCCGCTCGAACTTCCCCGACCGCTACGCCACCAAGCAGGACGACGGCATTGTCAATCCCGAGCACATTGCGGATACCTACTGGATGCTGCACCAGCAACCGCGCGACGCGTGGACGCATGAACTCGACATCCGGCCGTGGATCGAGCCGTGGTAAGGCGCGGCCAGCGCGGCAGTGAAGCGATCAATGACAAGACACGACAACAAGCGGAGACGACGGCATGAGCAGGCAAGTAGCGTTTTATTTCGACTTCGGCAGCCCCTATTCCTATCTGGCTTACAAGGAACTGCCTCGCGTGGCGCAGCGCACCGGCGCCGAGATCATATGGCGGCCGATCCTGCTGGGCGGCGTCTTCAAGGCCACCGGCAACCATAGCCCCGCGGAGATTCCGGCCAAGGGTCTCTGGTCGAAGACCGACACGCAGCGCTGGTCGCGGCGCTACGGCGCAAACCTCAGGCAAAATCCGCACTTCCCGGTCAACACGCTGGCGCTGATGCGCGCCGCGACAGGCTTCCAGATGCGGGACGAGGCGGCGTTCCACCGCTATGTGGCGGCGATCTTCACCGCCATGTGGGAAGAGCAGCGCAACCTGAACGACCCGGCCGAGATTGGCGCCGTGCTCACGGCGGCCGGGTTCGATACGCGCGAGGTGCTGGCCATGATCGACGACCCCGTGGTCAAGGATGCCCTGAAACAGGCCACCGAAGCGGCCGTGGCACGCGGGTTGTTCGGCGTGCCCAGTTTCATCGTCGGCGACGAATTGTTCTGGGGCAACGATCGCTTGCTGTTCGTCGAGGAAGCACTGGCCGCGTAGCCGCATCGCCGGCGCGCAGGCTGGCCACTGTTATCAAGGGGCGACCGGCACTTGCGGCGCCGGCTCGCTTGCAGCGATGTCGGCACCCCGTCCCCAGGGCATGGAGTGAAGGTGTTCGGCTATCGATATGCGCCGTTTGCGCATGTGGGAGGCACGGGTAGAATCGCGCATCCCAGGGATGCTGCCGCGATGCCGGCACGCCCGCTTTCCAGCCAGCCATGACACAAACCCCGGCCACGCCCGCCTACGAGATCCTCTTTGCTTTTACCGGCCACGCCGGCACGGTGCTGGAAATCAAGCGCCTCGGCCTGCCCGCCGATGCCCCGCGCTCGCGCAAGTACCAGTGGCTGTGGCTGGACACCGGCAACAACCCGGCGCAAGTGGTGCCGCTGCGGTTTGTCTCGATGAACCAGGGGATGCGCCAGGAACGCGTGTTTGCCGAAGGCACGCTGCGCTTCGACGAACGCGAGGCGGAACTGGCCTGGCATACGGCAGGCACCCTGCACCTGCAAGCGTGCCTGCCGTATGCGGTGCCGGCCGCCGTTGCGAAACTGGTGGCGCGTTTCGTCGCACAGCAGTGAGCATCAGCGGGCCGTCCCCGCAACGGCCTTCACTCGCCCAGGAACTCCGCGAGCACTTCCAGCCCCTCCACATGATCCGCCACAACCTTGGCGATCACGGCGATGGGAATGGCCAACAGCACACCCCAGGTGCCCCATAGCCAGGTGAACAGCAGCAGCACGATGAACACGGCGACGGCATTCATCTTGGCCATGCGTCCGGTCATCCAGGTGGTGACCAGCGCGCCGATCAGGGTGGCGACCAGCAGCGAGCCGCCCGCCGCCATCGCCGCCGTGCCGAAGTCGCCGGACTGCATGAAGGCGGCAAGCCCGATGCACACGGCGATCAGGACCGCGCCGAAATAAGGCACCAGATGCAAGGCGGCGGCGGCCAGCGCCCAGGTGCCGGCGTTGTCCACGTGCAGCCATTTCAGCAGGAACCAGGTCAGCGCGCCAACCATGGCATTGGTCACCACCAGCATCACCATGTAGCGCTGGATCTGCCGGTTGATCTCGTCGAGCATGTGCACGCTGATCTTCTTTTGCGACAGCGTGGTCCCGGCCATCTTGACGAACTTGCGCTTGAACATGTCGCCGGACACCAGCATGAAGAAACTCAGGAACAACACCACCGATGCCTGGCCGACGAGCGCGAAGACGCCAACCGAGCCAGCCAGCAGGATATTGTTGAGCGAGTCCCCGGCGCGTTCCACGATGACCCGCGAGCCACGCACGGGCGGCCCTTGCCCGGTGCCGCCCAGCACCGTGGCCGCCCGCCGGATCTTCTGCAGCATCGAGTCGTCGCCGCTGAGCAAGGCGCCCACCGAGCGGGACAGCTTGGTAGCCACTTCCGGCAAGCGGTCCACCAGCCCCGATACCTGGTCCTGCAGCAAGTAGGCGCAACAGACCACGCCGGCCAGCAGCGCAAGCAGAACTAGCGAGGCACCAAGCACGCGCGGTATGCGGCGGCCGCACAGCACGGTCACCAGCGGATCCAGCATGTAGGCAATGACCACCGCCAGCACCACGGGAATCACAAACTCGCGGGCCAGGTGCAACGTATAGAGCGAGGCCAGCACCGCGAGGACGGTCAGCGCCCGTGCGCTGCGTCCCGCAGGTACAGAGTCGGGAGCGGCCTCCGGCGCCACGCTTGCCAGGGCGGCGGCCGCCGCCTGCCCGGTTGCGGATTCAGGCGCGGGTGCGTGGCTGTCCGCCCCGGCGCCAGGGCCGGCATCCGCGTCAGGAGGAATGGACGATTGGCTCGCCGCAGCGGGCCCGGCGTTCAGATCGGCCATGGGTTACAGATTGCTCGCATGAAAGACAGCATGAAAGGTGGCTTGGGGGCGCCATACCAGCGCGGCTGACGGTGGCGGTGGACTCTTCCCGGACACAAGGCGGGGTATCGGGCCCAGGGCATGGGGGACGAATGCAATGCGCAAAGCACACGCAGGCGCAGGCGCCCGCCTCGCATCAATCAAGCATAGCCTTGCCGGGGCGGGATTCTGTCGGCGAAAGCCGCTAGCCGGTGTAGGACAAGCACGCCTTGCCGCGCCGCACGCGATGCGCCACATTGAGAGGAGCGACGCAAGCGGCGCGAAAACGGCCGGGCAACCGCCAGGCTCGGTCGCCGGCGCTTCGTATCGCCGCCCTGCCGATGACGGACCCTATGCCATGCCGATACTCGACGCACGCGCCCGCCTGGTGCTGAAACATCCCGGCCGCTTCGTGCTGCGCACGCTCAGGCATTTCCGCGCCAACCAGGGGCTGTTGCTGGCCGGGGCCGTGGCGTACTACGCGCTGCTGTCGATCGTGCCAATGCTGATCCTGATGGTGATCGCGCTGTCGCATGTGATCGAACCGGAGTCGTTGCTTGCGACATTGTCCCGTTATCTGGAATGGCTGCTGCCAGGACAATCGCGCGCGCTGGTCGCCGAGCTGGGCAATTTCCTGGCGAACCGCGGGGTAATCGGCTGGGTGCTGCTGGTGAGCATGATCTTTTTCAGCTCGCTGGCGTTCACGGTGCTGGAGAACGCCATGTCGGTGATCTTCGTGCACCGGGTGGCGATCCGCCGCCGCCACTTCCTGGTGTCGGCGGTGCTGCCGTATTGCTACATCGTCGTGCTGAGCGCGGGCTTGCTGCTGGTGACCGTGGTGTCGGGCAGCCTGCAGGCCATCGGCGAGCACCATGTGGAATTGCTGGGCCACGACTGGTCGCTGGACCGGCTCTCTCGCGCCCTGCTCTACCTGTTCGGGCTGGCGGGCGAAATCCTGCTGCTGATGTCCATCTACCTGGTGATGCCGGTGGGGCGCCTGTCGCTGCGGCATGCCCTGATCGGTGCGGTCACCGCCGCGCTGCTATGGGAAGTCTCGCGTCGCGTGCTGGTGTGGTACTTCGCCACGCTGTCGCAGGTCAGCGTGGTGTACGGCTCGCTGACCACCGCCATCGTGGTCCTGCTCAGCCTGGAGATTGCCGCCACCCTGCTGCTGCTCGGGGCACAGGTGATCGCGGAGTTCGAGCGCAGCGGCGCGGAGGCGACGCCGCAAGCCGAAGCTGAGCGCTTTCATACCTGAACCCCGGCGCGCCCTGGCGCAAAGCCGCGCCAGGGCATTGAGGGCATTAGTGCAACGGCTGCAGCAACGCCGGCAGCGAAGCGGCCAGCAAGGCCACCCCGGAGGCCGTCAGCAGGCTCAGCACGATCCTGCGGAAAGCGATTTCACTGATACCGATGTACAGGCGCGCGCCCAGGATGCTGGGCACCAGCATGGCCGGCCCCACCACCAGGAACATGGGCAGCATGTCGCGCGTGACGATGCCGGTGCCGACATAGGTGGCCATGGTCACGGCCAGCGTGGCCAGGTTGAAGTTCTGGATGATCGCGCGCTGCTCGTCCTTGGCAAGTCCGCGCAAGGTGCACCACAGGGTCGGGATGACGCCGGTGAATCCGCCGATGCCACCCATGATGCCGCCGGCCGCGCCGATCACGCCGTCGGCCACGCGGCCGCCGAAGCGGATTCTCGGCAGTTGCCCGGACATCAGCATCAGCGGGCACCAGATCGCCAGCAAGCCGCCCAGGCAGGTCTTGAATACCGCCGGATTGAGCGCCGGCAGGATGGCCACGCCGATGGGAATACCCAGGACGCCGCCGGCCACGAAGGGCAGCAGTTGCCGCGGCGAGAAGCTGCGCCGCACGGTCACGGCCGCCACCACCTGCCCGGTCAGGGAGCCGAACACGGCCATGGTCGCCGCCAGGCGCGGCTCCACCGTCCAGACCCAGAAGGACATGGCCACCATGCCGAAGGCAAAGCCGGACAAGCCCTGCACGAAGCCGGCCACAATGGCGCCCAGCGCCAGGATCAGGACAGGAAAATCCATCGGGAACTCGAATGCCCACAAGCCGTGCCAAGGCTGCGGGAAAGCCGGAAACGAAAGCCGCAAACTATGCCGTGGAATGGCTGGTTTGTCATCTCCCGGTGGCTTTCACGCCGCGTGCACGTATATCGAGCACCTTGGCGCGGGCGGCACCGAAACGCGCGCCCTCGGCCGCCAGCCAGTCCTCCACCATGGCGATATGCGGCGTCTGCCCATGCGCCGAAACAAAGAAGTAGGACGCCTGCGAGCGCGCATGGATGCCGAACAGGTCGACCAGGCGGCCAGCCTCGATATCTTCGAGCACCAGCGCCGAACGGCCCATCGCGATGCCCTGGCCGGCCAGCGCCGCGCCCACGGCGAGCTGGGACAGGTTGAAGCGCTGCCCGGCCTCCAGCCCGGCTGCCTCCATCTCCACGCCCGCCACCCGCAGCCAGTGGCGCCATTCCTCGAAGGCTTGCGCGCCGTCCCAGGGGCTCGCATCGTGCAGCAGCCAGGCGCCCTTCAGGTCCTGCGGGCCGCGCAGGTCCGGATGCGCCGCCAGGAAGCCGGGGCTGGCCACCGGCAGCAGCCATTCGTCCAGGAACAGCCGGGCCTTGAGGTCGTCATAGCCGCCCAGGTCGAAGCGCACCGCGGCGTCGATCCCGTCGCGCACCATCCGGGTGCGGTCGAGCGCGTGGAACTCGCCGTAGACACGCAAGCCCACCTCGGGATGATCGCGAAAGAAATCGCCCAGGCGCGGGGTCAGCCAGCGCATGGCGAACGATGGCGCGCAACTCAGCGCGATCGGGCCGGCCTCGCGCGGCTTGCGCAACTGGGTGAGCGTGCCTTCGATGGCCTGGAAGGATTCCCGCAGCACAAAACGCAGCCGCTCGCCCTCCGGTGTCAGCACCAGTGCGCGCGGTGTGCGCAGGAACAGCGGCCGGTCCAGCCATTGCTCAAGCTGCTTGACCTGCTGGCTGACCGCGCCCTRCGTCACGCACAGCTCCGTGGCCGCGTGGGTGAAGTTGCAGTGCCGCGCCGACGCCTCGAAACAGCGCAGCCAGCTCAGCAGCGAAGACGATAGCAAGGTGTTCATAAGTGGCTGCCGCTGCGCATCTCTTTCCGTAAATATCCATTAGTAAAACTAATACTTCGCCAAGTATAAATGGATTGCGGCACAGCCTGACCGGGCCAACAATGAAGTCATCCCGAACGCATGGCAGCCAATCCTTACCGATGAACCAGCCTATCCCCACAAACCCGACGCATGCGCTCCACGCCAGCCTGAGCGCGGGCGAGCCCTTGATGTGGTGCAATCCGGCCCGCCTCGACACGCCGCCCCCGGCCCAGGCCGCTGGCGAGCGGAGCATTAGTCTGGCTGATGTCGAGGCGGCACAAGCGCGCTTTGCGCGCTTCACCCCGCTGCTGCCGGCGCTGTTTCCGGAACTGGTGGAGACGGCAGGCGCCATCGAATCGCCCCTGCTGGCCGTGCCGGCGATGCAGGAAAGCCTGGGGCTGCCGCCGGGCCACGGGCGCCTTTGGGTGAAAGCCGACCACAGCTTGCCGGTGGCTGGCTCCATCAAGGCCCGTGGCGGCATTCACGAAGTCCTGGAGTTTGCCGAAAGCCTGGCCCTGCGGCACGGCCTGATCGGCCCCGGCCGCAGCGCGCCGGAGGATTACCTGGCGCTCGCGGGGCCTGCCGCGCGGGCCTTGTTCGCACGCTACCAGGTGGCGGTCGGCTCCACCGGCAACCTCGGCCTGAGCATTGGCGTGATGGCCTCGGCCCTGGGGTTTCGCGCGGCCGTGCATATGTCGTCGGACGCCAAGGCGTGGAAGAAGGCGCGACTGCGCAACCGAGGCGTGGAAGTGGTGGAGCACGCGGGCGACTATGAGGAAGCCGTCGCCGCCGGGCGCCGCCAGGCGCAGCAGGATCCGTTCACCTACTTTGTGGACGACGAGCGCTCGCTGTCGCTGCTGCTCGGCTATAGCGCGGCGGCGCTGCACCTGCGCGGGCAGTTGCAGGCGCACGAGATCCGCGCCGATGYCGACCATCCGCTGTTCGTCTATCTGCCCTGCGGCGTAGGCGGCGCGCCGGCCGGCATCACCTTCGGCATGCGGCAATGGCTTGGCCCGCATGTGCACTGCTTCTTTGCCGAGCCCACGCAGTCGCCCTGCTTCCTGGTGCAGATGATGGCGGACGGGGGCAATCCATCCGTCTATGACTTCGGCCTGAGCAACCGCACCGAGGCCGATGGCCTGGCCGTGCCGCGCGCCTCCGAACTGGCGGCGGCGGTGATGCGCCCGCTGCTGTCGGGCGTCTTCACCGTGGCGGACGACACCTTGTTCGCGCACCTTGAGCTTGCCTGGCGCACGCAAGGGCTGCGCATCGAACCCTCGGCCGCGGCCGGCTTCAGCGGCCCGCGCATGCTGTGCGAAAGCGCCGCCGGGCGCGCCTATCTGGCCCGGCACCAGCTGGAGACCGCGATGCCGCAAGCCACGCACCTGGTGTGGACCACGGGCGGCCTGTTCGTCCCGCCGGCGGAATACCAGGGGTTCCTGGACAAGGCGGCCGCGCTCGCAGCCTGACCAATGATCGTCGATCAACGATTAACCATTGCACGCCAGCCGGCCCCCTCAGCCGCCGGCCTCTGCCACGCAGGAGAGTCAGCATGAAAACCGTTCAAACCTTCAAGCTTGCGGGCCTGGCCGCCTGTTGCCTGGCGGTGCCTGCCGGCGGCGCGCTGGCCCAGGCCTACCCCACGCACCCGATCCAGATGGTGATCCCCTTCCCGCCCGGCGGCGCCACCGACGTGATCGGCCGCCTGCTGGCCAAGAAGCTCGGCGACCGCCTGGGCCAGACGGTGGTGATCGACAACCGGCCCGGCGCGGGCACCATCGTCGGCGCCGGCCTGGTGGCCAAGGCCGCGCCGGATGGCTACACGCTGCTGGTCAGCTCGGGCACCACCTTCACGGTCAATCCGGCCATCCATCCCAAGCTGCCTTATGATCCGCTCAAAAGCTTCGAACCGATCGGGCTGACCGGGCGCACCGGCCTGATCCTGCTGGCCAACCGCGATGTGCCGGTCAACAACCTCAAGCAGCTCGCGGCAGCGGTCAAGGCCGCGCCCGGCAAATACTCCTACGGCTCCTTCGGCACCGGCACCACCGCGCAGTTCGCCGGCGAAATGCTGCTCAACGATCTCGGCATCAAGATGCTGCATGTGCCATACCGCGGCAGCTCGCCCGCCATGACCGACCTGATCGGCGGCCAGATCCCGTTCTCGGTGGACACGGTCTCGGCCGCCGTGCCCCAGATCCGCGCCGGCAAGGTCAAGGCCATCGCCGTGACCACCGCCAAGCGCTCGTCCTTGCTGCCCGACGTGCCCACGGTGGCGGAAAGCGGCTATCCGGCTACCGATATGGATACCTGGCTGGCCGTGGTAGCGCCGCGCGGCTTGCCGCCCGAGGTCAAGGCCAGACTGGAAAAGGCGCTGGCCGAGACCATGGCCGATCCGGACACGCGCAAGAAGCTGCTCGACAATGGCTTCGAGCCGTCCTACGGCACCGCGGCCGACGTGACCGCGCTGATCACCAGGGAGCTGCCGCGCATGCGCGCCATCGCGCAGCGTGCCAACATTCAGGCTGACTGAACGCAGGCGCCGGGAAGCGGGCTCGGTTTGACAGTGCCCGCCCCTGCCCACATCATCGCAAGCACAGCCGCCCCGGAGGCGGCGTCACGCCATCCAGAACGACCCGAGACAAGCCAGCCAATGACGCTCCCCGATTCCGACGCAACGATCTTGCACCTTGCACCGCCCGCCGCCGGGCAGCCCGCGGCCACCATCGACACGCCCGCCCTGGTGCTTGACCTCGACGCCTTCGAGCGCAACCTGGCGCAAATGCAGCAGGCCGCCGACAAGGCGGGCGTGCAACTGCGCCCGCATGCCAAGGCGCACAAATGCCCCGATATCGCGCTGGCGCAGATCGCGCGCGGCGCGGCCGGCATCTGCTGCCAGAAGGTCAGCGAGGCGCTGCCGTTCGTGCAGGCCGGCGTCAGGGACATCCACATCAGCAATGAGATCGCGGGGCAGGCCAAGGCCGCGCTGCTGGCGCGCATGGCGCTGGACGCCCGCATCAGCGTTTGTGTCGACGATGCACGGCAGGTCGCGACGCTGGCTACCGCCGCCGCGCAAGCCGGCAGCCACATCGGCGTGTTCGTGGAGATCGACGTGGGCCAGGGCCGCTGCGGCGTGGCCGACGCGCCAGCCGCGCTGCGCCTGGTCGAAGCGATCCGTGCGCACGCGCAGCTCGAATTCCGCGGCTTGCAGGCGTATCACGGCGGCATCCAGCATGTGCGCGATTACGCGGCGCGCCGGCAGGCGGCGGCGGATRCAGCGGCGCGTACCGCCGCCATCGTTGCCGGGCTGGCCGAGGCCGGCGTGGCTTGCGCGACCGTGACCGGCGGCGGCAGCGGAAGCGTGGAGTTCGACCTGGCCAGTGGCGTCTATACGGAGATCCAGCCCGGCTCTTATATCTTCATGGACGCCGATTATGGCCGCAACGATTACAGCGGCACGCTGCGCTTCGAGCACAGCCTGTTTATTGCCACCGCGGTGATGAGCGTGGCGGCGGCAACGCGCCCCGCGCCCCGTGTGGTGCTCGACGCCGGCCTTAAGTCGATGGCGGTGGACTCCGGCTTGCCTCTGGTGTGGGATGGCGATGGCCCCAGCCGGACCGTGGCTTATGTGGCGGCCAACGACGAGCATGGCATCCTTGAACCGCTTTCCGGCGGCAACGGCGCCGATCTGCCCGGCCTCGGCACCCAGGTACTGCTGGTACCCGGGCACTGCGACCCCACCCTCAACCTGTACGACGAAATCGTCGGCGTGCGCAAAGGCCTCGTGTCACTTGTCTGGCCGGTGGCGGCGCGCGGCCTGAGCCGGTAGCGTGGCCAACGCATCGGAACGCCCTGCCTGCAACAACCCACGCAAGAGAATGCCATCATGATCCAGAACGACAACCTGCTCGCCCAATCCGCCGTGGCGCTGCGCCGCATGATCGGCAGCAAGGAGATCTCACCGGTTGAGCTGCTGGAGGCGTGCATCGCCCGCATCGAGGCGGTCAATCCCTTCGTCAACGCCATCACCGCAACCTGCTATGAGCGCGCGCGCGCGGAAGCCCTGGCTGCCGAGCGCGCGGTGCTCGACGGCGCCCCGCTGGGCCTGCTGCACGGCCTGCCGCTGGGCGTGAAGGACCTGGAGGCCACCGCCGGCCTGCTCACCACCTATGGCTCGCCGCTGTACCGCGACAACGTGCCCGGCGCCGACAACGTGCTGGTGGCACGCCTGCGCGCGGCCGGCGCCATCGTCACCGGCAAGACCAATATTCCGGAGATGGGYGCGGGCGCCAACTCGCGCAACGCCGTTTGGGGCGCCACCGGCAATCCGTTCAACCCAAACCTCAACGCGGGCGGCTCCTCGGGCGGCTCGGCCGCGGCGCTGGCATGCGACATGCTGCCGGTCTGCACGGGCTCGGATACCGGCGGGTCGCTGCGCATTCCCGCCGCCAAATGCGGCGTGGTGGGCTTCCGCCCGTCGCCGGGCGTGGTGCCCAGCTCGCGCAAGCTGCTGGGCTGGACGCCGATCTCCGTGGTGGGCCCGATGGGCCGCACCGTGGCCGATGCCTGCCTGCAACTGGCGGCCTCCGCCGGCGTCTCGGCCAGCGACCCGCTCACCTACGCGCTCGACCCGATGTCCTTCCTGGTGCCGGCCAATATCGACCTGGGCTCGTTGCGGGTGGGCTGGACCGAGGACTTCGGCGTCTGCGCGGTGGACAACCAGATCCGCCAGGTGTTCCGCGACAAGATCGCAGCGATGCGGCACCTGTTCCGCAGTTGCGACGAAGTCCGTTTTGACCTGGGCGAGGCACACCGCTGCTTCGACGTGCTGCGCGCCGAAAGCTTCGTGGCCGGCATGCACGAGGCCTACCAGCGCGACCCGCAAAGCCTGGGCCCGAACACGCGCGCCAACTATGAAATGGGCGCAGCCATGTCGCTGGGCGACAGCGCCTGGGCGCAGGCGGAACAGACCCGCATCCTGGGCCGCTTCCAGGCCGCGTTTGAAGACTACGACGTGATCCTGTCGCCGACCACGCCGGTCTCGCCGTTCCCGTGGACCAGCCTCTATGCCGAGACCATCAACGGTGAGAAGCAGGAGAACTATTACCGCTGGCTGGCGCCGACCTATGTGGTCACGCTGACCACCCACCCCGCCATCAGCCTGCCGTGCGGCGTCGACCATGCCGGCATGCCTTTCGGCCTGCAGGTGGTGGGACGCTTCCGTGCCGATCACCACACGCTGGGCGTGGCGCATGCGATGGAGCAGGCCTTTGCCGGCTCGGAAGCGCTGCGCCGCCCACTGCCGCGGCTGGACCAGTTGCGCGAAGCGGTGCCCGGCCTGAAATCCATCGTGACCGCGCCACCGGTGCTGGACGGCCCGGCCGGGCAGGCGTCTTCGGTGTCGGCCGTGTAGTACCCGGCGGCCGGTAGCTGTCGGACTTGGCCGTCGGGATTAATTGTCGTGCAGCAGGCCAAGGAGTTGGGCCCTGCGCACGATCTGCTTGCGCGTGCCCGCATCCAGCTTGGCGGAGAGGTTCTTCAAGTGCCATTTGACGGTCTCCTGGCCGATACCCATGGCAAGCGCGATTTCCTTGTTGGCGAGATGCCGGGCCAGCAACTCCAGCACACTGCGCTCCTTCGGCGTCAGTACCATGCTGGGGGCCGCGCGTGGCCCGCCTCCACCTGTCCCGGCGGGCGGGCGCGCCGTTGGCGCGGGTTCCAGGCGCCGCATGGCTGCGCTTTCGGAGCCTGCATCGCGCGCCCAGTCCGCCAGCGCGGGGTGGACGTCGCGCAGGCCGCGCTTGATCCCGTACGCCTGCAACAGGTTCATGGCTTCGCGTAACAACGCAAGTCCCTTCTCGCCGCAGCGGTCCAGTGCCAGGGCACGCAGCGCCATCATTTCGATGCGCACGCCCCCTTGCTTCATCGCATCCGCTCCCGCCTCGGCCCGCGCCAGCCACTGTTGCGCCGCGCGCCAGTCCTGCTCCGCAAAGCTGGCGTAGGCATGCGCCATGTCCTGGAGCAACACCAGCCTGTGCTGCCTGAGCGGAAACTCAGGGGCGGCGCTCTGCGCGGCGATCTCGTCGATACGGCGCAACAGGGCCTGGCATGTCTCGGAGCGGAAACGCCCGCAATGCAGCCGCAACTGCTCGGTCAGGCTCGCCACGCACAGCCGCGGCAGATTGCGGGCAGTACCGACGGCGTCCATGGTCTCCAGCAGGTCGAGGGCGCGGTGCTCCAGGCCCGTGGCGGCCGCGATGCGGGCCGCCGTACGGTAGGCAAGCAGCACGGTGTCGGGCGTGCCACCGCGCTCCAGGATGTCGAGCCGGTTGGCCAGCAGCGCCGCCGCTTCGTCCAGCTCGTCCTGCTCATAGGCGGCAGTGGCCAGCAGCGCGGCGATCATGCAGGAGAACGGGTGGCGCCGGCCCAGTTCTTCGTCGGCGCGGGCCAGCGCCGGCCGCAGCGTGCGATCCGCCAGCATCACCTGCCCCTCGGACAAATACCCTAGCCCGACGATGTAGTCGCGCCACCGGATCACATAGCGATATGCCAGGCTGTCATCGCCACGCGGCGCCTGCTGCTGGTAGCGGCGCGCCTTGGCATATTCCCCCGCCATCAACGCGCGGGCAGCCAGGCGATTGGCATGCGCCTGCACCAGCCACGCATCGCTCACGGGCGGTACCTCCCCCCAGCGATCGAACAGGGCGGCCATGCAATCCGGCTCGTCCGCGTAATAGGCGGCGGCG